>JAKAHF010000019.1 GCA_021815245.1 Actinomycetes bacterium | reverse complement strand
CGATGATGAACATCTTGAACGGCGGCAAGCACGCCGACAACAACGTCGACCTGCAGGAGTTCATGTGCGTGCCTGTGGGCGCCGCCACCTATGCCGACGGTCTGCGCATGTGCGTAGAGACGTTCCACACGCTCAAGAAGGTGCTGAGCTCCCGGGGCATGTCGACGGCGGTGGGCGATGAGGGCGGCTTCGCTCCCAACCTGGCGAGCAACGAAGACGCTATCAAGGTGATCCTCGAAGCCGTGGAGAAGGCCGGCTACACACCGGGTGTCGAGGTCGGGATCGCCCTCGATCCGGCGGCGACCGAGTTCTTCGACGCCGAGAAGGGTGTCTACGTGCTCGCGAGCGAGAACCGCAACCTGGCTCCGCGCGAGATGGCCGCCTACTACGCCGACCTCTGCGGCCGCTATCCGATCGTCAGCATCGAAGACGGCATGGCCGAGGAGGACTGGGAAGGTTGGGCCGCCCTGACCGAGATGGTGGGCTCGCAGATCCAGCTCGTCGGTGACGACCTCTTCGTGACCAACGTCGACCGGCTCAAGATGGGCATCGACCGGGGCGTGGCAAACAGCATCCTCATCAAGCTCAACCAGATCGGCACACTCACCGAGACCCTCGACGCCATCCAGCTCGCGCATCGCGCGGGCTACACCGCCGTGGTCAGCCACCGCTCGGGCGAGACCGAAGACAGCACCATATCCGACCTGGTGGTGGCGACGAACGCCGGCCAGATCAAGACCGGGGCCCCGTGCCGCGGCGAGCGCACCGCCAAGTACAATCAGCTGCTTCGCATCGAGGAAGAGCTTGGAGATCTCGCCTACTATCCGGGCCGGGCGGCCTTTGGACGGCGGCAGGCGAGATAGCCGACGCCTCAGAGGAGCCGACTTCGGAGGCGATGGACATAGGCCCACTCACGGGCGCGAAGGACACCGGCATCGGGAGCGCGAATAGTACATGAACCATGGCCCATCCAAGCTCCATAGCACCGGCGCTGACCGGCAGCCGCGGCTCACGCAGAGTGGTCCGCTCGTCTTCGGCTGTGAGGCGACGGCGGCTGTTGGTCGTGCTTCTGCTTGCTGCGATCGTGGGCATCTCTGTGCTGGTCAACTACGGGCCGGTCTCGGCATATCGGAGCGCCCACTCTCGCCTCGACGCGGCCACCGCGCAGGTGAGCGAGCTCAAGCAGCAGAAGGAACAACTGCAGTCGGAGCTCGGCAAACTGGGCGAAGCGGGCTACCTCGAGAGTCTCGCGCGCGAAGAACTCACCTACGCGAAACCGGGCGAGGAGATCTACATCGTGCCGACCGAAGAGGGCGCCTCGGCCCCCGACGAGTCGAAGGCCTCGGACGAGCCGGCCGAAAAGCCGGGATTCCTCGAACGAGTGCTTTCAGCGATAGGCGACATCTTCTAGCCTCCCAGGATAGGTCTCATGACGAGCGACGATAACGATCGTCCTCGCACTTCGTCTGGTCGTCCCGACCCGTCGTTCATAAAGCGGCTCGAGGACGATTCGCTCTGGCAGGAGCAACCCCGCCCGGTGCGGCGCACCGATCGCTATGCCGAGCGTGATCGTGCCCGCGGCACGCGGAGCGAGCGCTCAGGCGAGCCACGCTATCAGCGCACGAGTGCCTCGAAACGTCTGCCGCCGCGGTCGCGCCGCCTGGCGGTGATCGTTCTGGTGGTGGTCGTGATCGTGCTGCTCATCGCGGGTCTCGAGTTGACCGACGAGACGGTCGGTTCGCAGACCACACCGTTCAGCCTTCTGCCTCTCGAGGCGGGCGGCATCACAGCGACCTCATCGGGCGGTTTGTCGACGCCATCGACAGAAGCATCGACAAGCTCGACGACGTCGGACGAGACCACGACGACGACGGGGCCGTGACGCCGGCGGATCAGGGTGATGCCGCCAGCCCGGCTCGGCGCGACGAGGCGGTGAGCACCGGCGCCGTGGAGGGTGGCAACGCGGCGGGCCCTCGCGACCTGAGGATACTTGCCGGCCAGTTGGGCCGTGAAGCCCGCGACGTCAGTGGCGTCGCCTGCCGCTGTCCATATGGGTACCCGGCGGTCATCGAAACGGGCCCGTGGCTCGCGGGCGAACCCAATCCCACGCTGTTGTATCTGACCTGTCCGTCGATGGTGAAGGCGGTCAGCCGGGTGGAGTCCACCGGCGGGGTCAAGCGGTTCAAGGAAGCATGCGGCGATGACGACGACCTGCATGCCGTGTTGGCCCGGCTGACGGCGCTCTACCGGGCGCGCCGCGACGAACTGGGACGTGCCGGGGCCGGCGGGGGCTCCGCGGCGCCGGGCCGGCCTGCCGGTGCCGCGCCTGCTATTCGGCCCGAGGCCGGCGTCGGCGGGCCGGAGAGTCCCCTCGTGGCCACCTGCCTGCACGCTCATGCGGCGGCCATGCTGGCCGTCTTCAGCGGATGGCTCGGCAGCGCGACGGGACGCGGCAGCGTGGTCGATGAGTCGCTCGCCTCTCGTCTCGAGACGGTCTGGCACCAGTTTCTGCCTCCGTCGGACGACTGCTGGTGCTCCGACATCGTGTGCCGCCGCTGGGACTCCGGGAGTCGCGCCGCCGCCATCGATGTGGGCACCATCTCGGTGAGACTACTCGTGGCCGACATCGAGGAGGGCCGACCACACACCGTGGTCCGCCGCGCCGAGATCACGCGGTTGGGAGAGGGCCTGCGGGCGGGCGGACCGCTGAAAGAGGCCGCGAGAGCGCGGACCGCGGCCGTGGTGGCCCGGTTCGCGAGTGAAGCCCGGGAGGTAGGCGCAGACACGATCGTGCTGGCCGCGACGAGCGCGGCGCGCGATGCCGCAGACGGGGCCGAGTTCGTGGCCCTGCTCGGGCGCGCCAATGATGTGCCCGCGGCGGTGCTCTCCGGCCGGCGCGAAGCCCGTCTCGCCTACACAGGCGCGAGTCTCGACGTGACCGGAGACGCCGTCGTTCTCGACATTGGTGGCGGGAGCACCGAGTTCACACGTCGGGAGGGCCGGGCCGGCGTCGCCTCGGTCAGCCTCGACCTGGGAGCCAGCCGCTCCACCGAGCGATGGCTGAAATCGGATCCGCCTTCCCGGGAAGAGGTCCAAACGGCGTTCGAAGACGCGGTGTGGATACTCGAGCGACTTCCCAGCGAGTTCGCGGCCTGTCCCTCTCAAGGGGAAAGCGTCTCGGGCGCCGCCACGACCACTCTCGTGGGGGTCGCCGGCACCATCACCACCCTGTCATGCCTCGATGCGGGTCTCCCGGCCTACGATTCCGACGCCATCCACCTGCGTGTGCTGACGCTCGAGAGCGTCCAGAAGCAGGCTCGGCGGCTGAGCGGCATGAGTACCGCCGAGCGCGCTGCGTTGCCGTGCGTGCAGGCCGGTCGGGCCCCCGTGCTCGTCGGCGGCGCCGTGATCCTCCAAGCGGTCATGGAGACGCTCGGTTACGACCGGCTGACGGTCTCGGAGCGTGACATGCTCGACGGCCTCGTTCTCTGCGGCCTGGAGTAGCTACTCAGGCTTGGTTATGTCCATGCCGCGCTCGTACGTCTCGATGGCGTCGTCGATCTCGAATGGTTCCAACGGACCCAGCTTCATGCCCCAGATGCGCATGCCCTCGGTGATGGCCTTCACGTCGCGGGCTTCGAGGCCGGCCTTCCACGTCTCGTAGTCGGTGGAAAGGAGTGGAGGGATCTCGCGATCGAGATCGGCGTCGGAGCGGAAGCCCTTGCCCGTAGCGTTGTCCCACTCATGCATGACGTCATACGCGTTCACGGCGTCTCCTTCGTGGTTGATGCGACAAGCTTATCGCGAAGCGCCGGGGTGATTGGGGCCGGGCCTGCTACATTCGAGGCGATCGGAGCAGCCGTGCCTCGGATAGCCTGGACGCACGACACGGAGGAGGGGCTGCGTTGCACCAGCCGGGTAGCGGAGGAGTCTTCCAAGCGTGGGCATTGCCCGCCAATACGCATCTCCACGGTTCGCGTTTCGTCGGGCGTCTCGAGATGCGGGCCGGCAATGGGGTGGTCTTGTGGAATAGAGGTCGCGGGGCAAGATGCCGATATCTATGGCGACGGTGATGATGCTCTGAGGGCCGTTCACGATCGTTCGAAGAAGGCAGAGAAGACTAGGAAGAACTGCAGTGGCGTCGTCGATAGCAGATGGCGGAGAACGCTCGGCCAATCATGGATTCGCCGATGTTTCGCCGAACGCCCACCCGGCGCGGCTCGATCGCGAGATGAGCGAGGACGCGCTCTATAGGGCTCGATTCTCTCTGGATTTCTCGTCTGACCTGGTGATGTGGATCGTCTCCGACGGACACATCGTGGATGTCAACCAACCGGCGTGCACCAGGCTTGGTTACTCTCGAGACGAGCTTCTCTCCAAGTCGATCTTCGACATTCACGTAGGTTCGTCGCCCGACACCTGGCCCGAACACTGGTACGACCTGAAGCACGGGGGGCCGTGTCTGGTCGAGGAACAGTATCGATCGAAGAGCGGAGAAGTCTTTCCCGTCGAGATCTCCAGCATGCTGGTGGAGCACGGGGGTCGGGAGATAGCCGTCGGAGTGATTCGCGATATCAGCGAACGCAAACGGGTGGAGAAGGGGTTGCGGGCGAGCGAGGACCGCTACGAGACACTGGTTAATCTCAGTCCCAACGCCATCATCGTCAATGTGGACGGGCGGTACGCCTTCGTCAATCCGGCCGCGGCCCAACTCCTCGGTGCCTCGGCGCCCCGTGATCTCATCGGCCAGCGGGTACTCGACCGGATCCATCCGGATTATCGCGACACGGTCATCCGGCGAGACGCCGCCGTGAGGGCCGGTGGTGCCGTGACGCCGCAGGAGATCAAAGTGCTGCGACTTGACGGCACTCCTGTCGAAGTCGAGGTGCGTGCCGCGGTCGTCGAATATGACGGCCGGCTCGCGACGCACGTGGTGTTTCAGGATATCTCTGAGCGGCTGCGGTCGGAAGAACTGCTCCGTCTCACGCAGTTCTCGGTCGATCACGCCACCGATTCGGTGTTCTGGACCGACTGCGATGCGAACCTCGTCTACGTGAGCGACGCGACCTGTCGCATGCATGGCTACTCCCGGGACGAAATGCTGGCGATGACCCTGTTCGACGTGGATCCGTCGGCAACTCCGTCGGGGTGGCAATGGAGCTGGGACACGCTCAAAGCGACCGGAGTGCTGGTTCTGGAGACGACTCACAGAACCAAGGCGGGGGATCTCTTTCCCGTAGAGGTGCACGGCAACTACGTGAGGTTCGAGAACAAAGAGTACAACTGCGTGTTCGCGCGCGACATAAGGGAGCGCAAGCGGGCCGAGGCGCAACTCGCGTTCAGCCAGAAGCTCCTTCGCGAGCTCAACATACTTCAGGAATCGCTCCTGACCCCGGTGTCGCTTGGTGAGAAGCTGAGGCTGGTCACCGACACGGTCGTGCGGGTGGTGGGCGCCGACTTCGCCAGGATTTGGATGGTGCGACCCGGTGATCGCTGCGACACAGGATGCCCTCACGCCTCGGCGACGGAGGAGTCGCGCGCTTGCCGGCTGCGCGATCAGTGCCTGCATCTGATGGCGAGCTCCGGTCGCTACGTTCACACCGACGCCGGTGATCACGGCCGGGTGCCCTTGGGCTGCTACAAGATCGGGAGTATCGCGGCGAACGAGGAATCGGGATTCTTGAGCAACGACCTTCCGGACTACCCGTTTGTCCATGACCGCGAATGGGCGCGAGAGCTGGGTCTCGTGTCGTTCGCCGGCTACAGGCTGGCCGACACCGACGCGAAGGCTCTTGGCGTTCTGGCGCTCTTCAGCAAGCACGAGATATCGCCCGAAGAGGATTCTCTTCTGCGGGGAATAGCGAACGCGACATCGCAGGTGCTCAAGACAGAGAGCGCGCAGCAGGCCTTGCGCGCGGCGGAGGAACTACTGCGACAGAGTCAGAAGATGGAAGCGGTGGGGCAGTTGGCCGGGGGGATCGCCCATGATTTCAACAATCTGCTGGCCGTGATTCTGGGCTACAGCGAGCTCCTGTTGTCGGGCGACACGTTGGCGGGGTCGCCGGGACGGCCGGAAGTCGAGCAGATCGAGCGAGCCGCCAAGAGAGCGAGCGCGCTCACCGCGCAGATTCTGGCCTTCTCTCGACGGCAGGCTCTGAGACCCCAGGTGGTATGCCCCAATGACATCATCAAGGACATGGAGCCTCTGCTGCGCCGCACGCTCGGCGAGGACATAGATCTGCAGTGCCGCCTGGAGCCCGGCGTTGGTGGCGTGGAAGTGGACGTGCATCAGTTCGAACAGGTGATCATGAATCTGGCTCTCAATGCTCGCGACGCCATGTCACCGGGTGGTCGGTTGACTCTGCAGACGGCCGAGATCGAGCTGGATGAGGAGTTCTGCCGGACACATCCCGAGGCCACGTTGGGCCGCAACGTCACGCTGATGGTTTCGGACACGGGGACAGGCATGGACCGCGCCACACTCGGGCGCATCTTCGAGCCCTTCTTCACAACCAAGCCGACCGGGGCTGGGACCGGCCTGGGACTGGCTACCGTGTATGGCATCATCCGCCAGAGCGGAGGAGGCATCTTTGTCGAGAGCGAGCTCGGCAGGGGTACGAGCTTCAAGATATGCCTGCCGCGAGTGGTTTTGTCGCCAAAGGAGTCCGTCCCGAAAACCGTTGAGGGGACCGTCTCTCTTGGAGAGAAGACCGTCCTGGTGGTCGACGATGAGGACTCGCTCCGGGATCTCATGGTGCACGTTCTCGAGAAGCTTGGCTGCAACGTGCTGAGCGCGAGTACGGCTCTTGAAGCCTTGGAGGCAGTAGGCGGAACTGGGATCACACTCGACTGTCTGGTGACCGATGTGGTTCTGCCCGGAGATGTGCAAGGCAACGATCTGGCCCACCAGTTGACCCTCACGAGGCCCGATCTGCCCGTACTCTACGTCTCGGGCTACACTCGCGACGCCTTGGTGTACGCCGGACGGCTGGACCCGGGGGTCAACCTTCTCGAAAAGCCCTTCTCGCCCGCACGTCTTGGAGCGGCGGTGCGCGACCTGTTCGACCAGACCCGCGTGTGACCGAGTGCGCCCGGAGAGGCGCAGGTGCGTGCTAACGTAGACCGATAGGCGCACCCGAAGACCAGCTCGCCCATCGGCGAAGCCAGGTCGGGAGAGTGACCCAGCCGGAGTGGCGAAATGGCAGACGCAACGGTCTTAAACACCGTAGGGCTATGCCCGTGCGGGTTCGAGTCCCGCCTCCGGCATGGGGGATTTGCAGGGGGAACCGGACGGATGCCGGTCGACAACGGGCGATTCCCGGCGTTTTACCAGGTGTCATTCCGATCACGCCGCTCAGCGACACCCTGGTGTCGGGCCTGGTGTCGGGCACCTTCTACGATAAGTACAGGTGGAGCGGGATCTCGGGGACGTTCAAGGCGTCGATCCAGTAGCGGGGCAAGGGCCACCGACCCTATTGTGCTCTCCATGCCTTCTTCGTATGCTGGAGAGGTGTCGCGGAGCAGATAGCGGGAGCGTCGCGCACAAGTTGCGCGGAGGGGGTGGCTCAAGGATATGGGCGCGCGAAACGAAACGACCTTCATTCGCTGGCTTCATCTGACCGATCTGCACATGGGGGCTCCCCGTCAGAAGTGGATGTGGCCGTTTGCGAAGGACAGGCTCTTCGAAGACCTGGAGACCCTTTGCCGGAGGCTCCCTATCGATCTCGTGCTCTTCACCGGCGACCTTGCCTACTCCGGCGGAGGGTCGCCGGCGTCGATTGGGCCTCCAGTGTGGCCGGAGTACGCGAATGTCAACGACGTGCTCGACAAGCTGTGGGACAGGTGCTTCTCCGGCCAGGAGACTCTGCCCGTTCTTCTCGCCGTACCGGGCAATCACGACCTGAGGTGGCCTTCGCCCACCGATCCGGTGGTCAAGGTGCTGGAGCGTTGGCACGACGACCCTGACGTGGAGCGGTGCTTCTGGGATGACTGCCCGGGGTCTGTGAACCCCTACCGTGCGACCGTGGCCTCGGCGTACGCCCCCTATGCCGAGTGGTGGAACACGGCGCCCTATCGTCCGGCGGGCATCAGAGACGGGCTGCTGCCGGGCGACTTCTCCTTCACCTTCATAAAGAACGGGTGGGAGCTGGGCTTCGTGGGGTTGAGCAGCGCGTTTCTCCAATTGACCGACAAGGATCAGCATGGGAGGGTCGTGGTGGGCCTGCGTCAGCTGAACGATGTGTGCGGGTCCGATTGGGTGGAATGGGCCAACGCCCACCACGGGTGCGTCTTGCTTACGCATCATCCGCTGCAATGGCTGCACCCATCGAGCCAGTCGGCGCTAGCGATGAACGGCTTGGATAAGTTCTATCTGCATCTGTGCGGTCACCTGCACGTGCCCGAGTCGCTCGAGATACTCAGTGGCGGCCAGCATAGGCTGCCTCTGCAGTGGATCGGCCGGTCGCTGTTCGGCCTCGAGCACGTCGACCAGACGGTCTACCGTACGCACGGATACACCATCGGCGAACTGGCCTGCCATGGCCGGCCCCTGAGCGGCACCTTGTGGTTCCGACCCAGAGCCAAGATCGATCACAACCGCGTCTGGGACCTCGGGCCCGACCCTGGGCCCGACGGGCTTCTGGATCGCCTTGGCAGGACCAAGCCGCGCAAGATCAAGCTGAGAACGCCCGTGAACACACCGCTCATCGCGCCGTGGGAGTGGGTCTTTCATCCATCGCATCCGCATCCCCGGCACGGGCAGGCGTTCGCTTCCGAGCTTTTGACGCGGCCGATCGTCCTCAGGCGCACGGGCGGCAAGACGACAGTGACGATCGACCGGCAAGGTGCCGTGCACGGCGTGTTCAATACGGCGGGCAAGAACGAACTCGTGCGCCACGACCTGGGTTCCAAAGCGGCTGCCAAGTGGGCGCGCGAGACCGATGAGCGTGTGCACGAGTTCATGAGCGGCCACGATGATGCTGAGATGACCATCGAGTTGAACATCCACATGCGCATGCGCTGGTGCTCCGGGGGAGTGCTGCCGGTGGTGCACTTTCAGGGCGAGCGCGAGAGAGCGCTATGGACCCCGTTCTTCTTCCGCGACATCCAACCCATCGGATGGAATCTCGCTCTGGGCGCCTCAGAGAGCGTGGGCGAGCTGAATCATCCCAACTACGCCCTCCTTCGTGAGTTTCTGGAGGAAATCCTGGTGCTGCCGTACGAGCCGGTCGCGGGCCTGCGCTGCACGCCTCGCGTCTTCCTCAGCGACAACCTCGCCCTTGCTCAGGAGTTGTGCGAAAGGGCCGAGGAGTTTTCCGAAGAGCATCTGGAGCTGCGCAATCGGGCCGACGGGCTCAACCTGGAGCCCGCCCGGTGGTCGCGGGAAACGGCGGAAGCGGCAGTGAAGTATCGCTTGGCCGACAGCCTTCCGGTCGACCTGCACATCATCGACCGGGATACCCGCAGGACGCATCACAACGAGGGACTGCTCGTCTGCTTCAACCTGACCGAGTTGGCCGCCGAGGTCATCCAGGTGTACAACTTCGAGCTGGCTCCAGGCGACTACCTACTCGACGGCGAGATCGCCATGGACGAGGACAAGAGCTTCATCGTTCGGCAGCCGGTGGCGCTGATCTCTCACGACTACCTGAGGCGGGTGTTCGGAGAAGGCGTCGCCCCCAAGGCGAGTGAATCCTGGGACATCTTCCAGAAAGGGAGCCGAGAGAAGGAAAGGGTCGAAATGCCCTCGGTGCGACCCAGCGAGGCCCCCAAGTTCGACGACGACGAGATCCGTCTCTTCGACTGGGACGTGAAGCGGCTGTGCGAGATCAGCGCTTCGGCGGCGCCCGGACAGCAGAAGGCGAAGGACTTCGTGCGGAACTACTACGACGACTACTTCAAGAAGGACGACAAAGGTAAGTACGTCGCGGCGTTTCCGCTGTTCACGCCGGCGGCGGCGAAGGCCCTGACGTACTACTTCGGCGTCTGCGGGTGAATCGCCGCTCTCGAGGCCGGCATGCCGGTCCCGCATTTGCACACACCGCCGTGGCTGTCTCGACGTCTCGCGCCGACCACGGCCAGAGCCACAGCGACGGTGCCTATCACGATGACGAGGCAGAGCAGGAGACGTGGCAGATCCCGCCAGACGGTGGAGGTAGTCGAGCAGCCAGGTGGCGCATCTGGCGACCACCGCCCAGGACGCCGGCCCAAGAGCGCGTGAATGGGTTGGGAAAAGACCCTTGAGGGGTCGAGCTCGCTTCACACCGCAAGAGAATTCTACTCTTCAGCAGTCTCGGCAGCCGTCCGATACTAGACGTGCAGAAGGGGTGACTCGCAGGTGACTGATGCTTGGGGGGCATGACCATGCAAGACCGGTTCTGTCGTTCGTGCGGCCACTGCAATCCGCAGGGGGAGCTTTCCTGCGTGGTCTGCGGCGCCTCGCTCCAGAAGCCCCCGGAAAGCTCTGGGTTCGGGACTGCTTCTTTGGCGACGGGGATAGTATCGGCTCCAGTAGTCGCCCTCGGTTTCGCCATACTCATGCTGAACACTGGGGAAACAGGAACTGGCGCGGCAGCGGCGGGTATCATGATCCTAGGTGGTATCGGGGCGGCGGCGGCATTCTTGCTCGGTCTCACCGGGCTCATCCAAGGGAACACGACCAGGCGTTCCGCTTGGATCGGCGCGATTCTCTCTACGGCGACCCTGCTGTCTCTTCTCGTAATCGGTATCGGCGAGTGCAGCTAGGTCGGAGTAGACCAGCCTGCTTTGGGCTACGCCCATGTGGGTTCGCGTCCCGCCTGCGGCATCATGGTTTCTAGCAGCACGCGACCGCCGTCCGTGCGCGGACGGAATCTCTCGGATGGTTTCTTGTGCGGTGCGGCGAGGTCGCGCCGGCTGTGCAGTCCTCGATCGTGCGGGCAGCTGTCGCTCGTTCCTAGAGACTAGAGAGCCGCGGCCGGCTGACCTCCGTCGGTCGAGACCGTCTCTTCGGTGGTCTCTGTGGCGCCGCGTCTGCCGGGCAGGTGCTTCGCGAGAGCGACTTCCTTCTCTTTGACGGCCTCCCACTCCGCGGCGGCCTTCTCGAGGGCCTTCAATCGCGCGTCCGTCGCCTTGACACGCACGTCCGACGCAACCTGCTGAGCCTCCTTCGGCACGTCCACGATCGAAGCCGGAATGCTCTTGCCGGTCTCCTTCGACGCCTTCCAGGCCAGGTAGACTACTATCGCCACCAGCCCGCCTACGAATCCCGCCAGAACTACTCTTGCGTAAGTCATCCCTTTTCCTCCTCGGTTTGGGCTTGCCTCGTTCCCAGTCGGTTACGGTATGACTGCATGTATCTATCATGCGCCCTTCTGCGCCATTTTGCAGCCGGGCTCTCCGTGTGCGAGGGGCGTCGGCCACGCGAGCGGTTCAGCCGCCTCGCAGTTCCGCGTACTTGGACTTCATGCAATCTGGGCATACCCCGTGACTGAACTCCGCCTCGGAGTGGTCACGGAGATACTTCTCGACTTCGTGCCAGCTGCCCTGGTCGTCTCGAATGCGCTTGCAGTGGGAGCAGATCGGGAGGAGTCCCTGGAGCCGCCTCAGCTCGGCCTCATGTGCCGCCGCCAGCTCGAGTCTCGCCTGGATCTTCTCGTCGATATCCGCGCAACTGCCGATGAAGCCGGCGAACTCGCCGTTGCGGTAGAACGGAACACCCCGATCGG
>JAKAHF010000601.1 GCA_021815245.1 Actinomycetes bacterium | reverse complement strand
ATGAACGCCTCCAGCACCGCCGGCTTGGAGTCGAAGTAGTGGTAGAAGGCCCCGCTGGAGATCCCGAGGTCGGCGATGATGTCCTGGATGGTCATGCGCTCGTAGCCCTTGGCAAGGATGAGCCGCATGGTCGCATCCAGGATCTCGTTGCGCTTCCTGGCGTGTTCTCGTTGGTTGACGGTTCTCGCCATCGGTCGCACCTTTAATAAACAGAGACTCTGGTTATTATTCGCGAAGAGTGTGCCACTCGCGTGCCTCGGCGTCAAGCCGAATGTTCCATAAGCGAGGGCACACGGGGCAGCCAAGGATGAGTATCAGGGGCTTGACCTTGACCCAGGGTCAAGGTGCTACCATCTGTGGCGTGGGCGCGCCTGAACACCGTGTACGTCGCCGCCGGGGCGGCCACTGCCGCCCCGGCGGCGTGGGCGAAGAGGCGCGAAAAGGAGAATACAATGTCACATAACACGCTTTCCGGCGTCGCGGCGTACATTCGCGAGCAAGCCGCGGCCTACTGCCAGTCGACTGGCGTCCCCGGATATCTTGCCGGCGTCTACCACGACGGTGACGAAACCGCCGTGGCCCACGGAGTCGCGAACGTCGTCACAGGGGCGCCGATGCTTGAGAACACCGGATTCCTTTTTGGATCCGTGACGAAACTGCTGACCACGACCCTCGTTCTCCAGCAGGTCGAACGCGGTGCTGTCGATCTCGATGAGCGAGTGGTCAAGTACCTGCCGGAGTTCAGGCTGACCACACCCTCAGCGGCCGAAAAGATCCGCGTCCGAAACCTGCTGAACCATACCAACGGGATCGATGCCGACCTGTTCCTCCCCGATGCCAGAGGCCGCGATGCCCTGAAGGTCTTCCTCGAAGGTCTCGGGCAGCACTGCGGGACCCTCTTCGGGCCAGGCGAATACGTCAGCTACTCGAACGGGGGGATGATAGTAGCGGGACGCCTCCTTGAAGTAGTAACTGGTAGGTCCTACCACGACCTTCTCAAACGCGAACTGTACGCACCTGTTGGTATGAACGACTCGTGTACCTCTACCGAGGAAGCCATCCTCCGGAGCACCGCCGCCGGCCACTTCCCCGACCCATTTTCCGGAGGCGTCCGGCGCACCGACATGTTCATGCTGCCGGAGACGTGGGCACCCGCTGGAAGTACGCCTATCGGCACCATCCATGATCTCCTGGCCTTTGCACGAACTCTCCTTTCGAACGGCGTATCACCGTCGGGGAAACGTGTCCTATCGCGTGAGTCAACCGCACGCATGCAATCTGTGTCATATGACATGAAAATACCGAGTAATCCACCCATAGGGCTTGGATGTTTGCTCATGCCATTTGGAAAGACGACCGTGCTCTCCCTTTCAGGAGCATCACCAGGCGGCGTGGCAGTTCTGGCCGTCGTTCCCGAACACGATTTTGCCTTTGCGGCCTTTGGTAATGATCCGCGGGCTATGGCGCTCCATGACCAGATCATGCTCTGGCTACTTCGTGAGCACCTGAACGTCGAAGTCCCAGATCTCATATCGGACACGACTCCTGTAGACGATCTCACTCCCTACGCGGGCACGTACGGCTCGAATCAATTACGGGTTGACGTCAGTATTGTTGATGGTCAGCTCGAAGAGAAAATGACCTATGAGCCGATAGACGATGTGCAGGCCCGAATCTTTACCAACTTCTCGGGCGGCACGTACCCGTTCCCGCCGCGGCGCTTTGTACCCATTGGCAACGACCTCTTCGCACCGGCCGGGATGCCACTTAACGTATTCAACGGATACTCGCGCATAATGCTCGTCTCATACCACGGTGACAGTAACGGCCGTGCGAACTATCGATGCGCCGGTGGTCGCATGACTCGGAGGGAACATGCCGGCTGAGGAGACGCGCGTCCGCGCATCGTCCATGATCACCATCGGGCAACTCGCTCGTTACGCGGGCGTGACGATCAAGGCCATCCGCCACTACCACAAGCGCGGCCTGCTCGAGGAGCCGCCGCGCGACTCGTCGGGCTACCGGCGCTACAGCGCCCAGCACGCCATCCGCCTGGTCAAGATCAAGACGCTCGCCGATGCCGGCGTGCCGCTGGCCCGCGTCAAGGAGTTGCTCTCCGCCGACCCCGACCGGTTTGCCGCGGCGATGGCCGAGACCGACCGCAACCTGCAGGAACGGGCCGAGGAGCTCCAGCGCACCCGGGAGCGGATCGCCCGACTTCGCGGCGGCGACCAGCTCTTCGTTTCCGCGGAGGTCGCCGACTACCTCGACCGGCTGCGCGAGCTCGGCGTGAGCCAGCGAACGGTGCAGACGGAGCGCGATATGTGGATCCTGATGCAATCGGCCTCGCCGAAGGAGGCGGCCATCTGGATCGCGGACAAGCGCGGCGCGCTCGGCGATCCGGAGTTCCGTGCCCTCTACCTCGAGCACGACGCGGCGTTCGACTGGTCTCCGGATGACCCGCGCCTTTATGACCTGGCCGACCGCACCCAGCGGTGGATTAGCAAACGGCAGGGCAGGCTTGAAGGCAAAGAGCCGCCGGTCCAGGATCCGACCATCGTCCAGCTAGTCGCGACGTCCGCCGGCGCGTCGTCGCCGGCCTGGGACCGGCTCGCGGAGATCGCCAGGGAGCGCACGGCGGGCCGGTGAAGGATAGAGAAGAAGTCTAGTGTGCTATGCTCCAGACGCTCAGCGTCGGCACCGGACGTCAGTCACATTAGTACGCCGTCTGCCTGCTTAAGGGGGAGGGCCAGGCGGTCGGGTGAGCGTCTCAGGGGGGGCTACCACCCCCTGGCTCGAAGGCTGT
>JAKAHF010000600.1 GCA_021815245.1 Actinomycetes bacterium | reverse complement strand
GCCAAGGAGACAATCCACCCCTCCCGCTGCGCCCGCAGCGGCGCCACCGCGTCGGGCACCGGCGTGATGCCCGCGCTCTCGGCGATCTGCCCAGTCAGCCTCCCACCCGCCACATAGCGACGGCTGCGGCCTGCGCCCACGGCTTTCAACAGGCCGGCCGACTCCAGCTTGGCTAGGTCGTTCACGGCGGTGGCCACCGACACGTCGGCCAGGTTGCGATAGAAACGATTGGTCACCTCGCGCCCGAAGAAGGCGTCGTACAGCGCATGCGCCATTCGCGTGTCGCCCCCGCCCAGCGACCGTGCGACATCGTCCAGAGCGAACCACAATACCCGTTCGGTCGCCTGCCTCAGCGAGAGAGTCTCCACCCGCCTCACCTGGGCCCGGACGTGAGCCTCCACGAACGGCGTGACGTCCACCTCGTCGGCCCACTCCGACCCCAGACAGTCGAAGGCCCGGTAGTAGTCGGCCACGTGGCTGCCCCACCACTCTTCGAGACTGGTGAACTCGGGCGACTTGTAGTCTCCCCGGTACATGGCCAGCGAAGCGAGGATACGGGCGGAGCGCCCGTTGCCATCGGAGAAGGGATGGATCCCGGCCAGGCGGCAGTGCACCAGCGCCGCAACCAGCGGGGCAGGCGTCTGCTTCTGCTCCTCGGCCCAGGCGGCCAACTCGGCCAGCAGCCCCGGCACCTCGCCCGAAGGCGGAGGCAGGAAGACCTGTCGCCCCCCGGCCACATCCACCACGCGGTTCTGGCTCTGCCGGAATCTCCCCGCCCCCAGCGCGCGGTCCTCGGCCATGGCCCGGTAGTGGATGCCCAGGATGAGCTCCGATTGCCACTTGAACTGGGGATCGTCAGCCCGGCTGAGCACGAACTTCATGGCGTCGCGATAACCCTCGACCAAAGCCACGTCGTGGGGCGCCACAGACGAAGGACGGTCACCCGCGAGTATGCGCCGCACCTCGTCCACCGTAACCGCCACACCCTCCATGGAGGTGGAGGCGGCGACCGCCTCGGCCTCGAGCTCCCGGCGCGTCCTACCCAGCCAGATGCGCGGCAGCGGCCCGCGCGAGTCCAGGCGTGCCTTGAGTTCGCTCAGCCGAGCGAGACCCGCCTCGATAGTCTCTGTGACCTGACAGGAGTACATCTCCCCTTCCGTTCTGGAATAGCCGTATCATCTACTAATCGGCTAGTAGATTAGCAGATGTTTCCGCCAACGTACTGCCCTGCCGGTCGATAGCCGAACTCGCCACACGCCGGCAGACAGGCCACCCGACGAGGCCCCAAAGAAAGACCGGGGCGGAGGCTTGTCGCCTCCGCCCCGGTCATCACAGACAGGGCTATGTCACCGGCTGGGCTCGCCAGGCGGGACTATGCGCTGGTTAGTTGCCCTGCGAGGCAGCCAGAGCAGCAACGTTCTCGTAGTACCACTTGATGGTCTGCTCGAGCGGGAAGTAGTCGACCAAGACGCCCACACCGTCAACGACCTTCATGGTCGAGATGTCGACCATGCACTGCGTGGTCGGATCGTCGGGGCTGTTGGGGCCGATCATCTGGTACGAACCGAAGGCGCCGGTCCAGGTCAGGCCGCTCTTGACGGCCGGGCCGAGCGCGTCGGGCTCGATCGAACCAGCCTTCTGCATGGCGGCGATGAGCCACGGGGTGAAAGGCTCGCCGATGTCGAGGCTGCCGTTCTCGAAATTGCCATTCTGGGCGATCCACTCGGCCTTGAAGGCCTTGCCGACGTCGTTGGTCGGCGGATCGAAGGCGAGACCACTCGCGAACTGCACCATGAGATTCAGCGCATCCGGGTTGATGAACGCCTTGCCGTCTTCGATGCTCTGGGCGCCGCCGTTGACGAAGACGCCCCGGTAACCGGCCGCGTAGGCGGCGTTGAACACCGAGCCCTGAATCTGGTCACCGGTAGCCTGGCAGGTGACGAAGTCGGGGTTGACGGTGGCGATCTTGGTGCCGATGGACGACAGGTCGGTCTGTGCCGGCGGGACGAAGATCTGGGTCAGTTCGAAGCCAAGGCTCTTGATGAAGACCGTGCCGCCGCCGACTTCAGCCGCGACGTGGCCCATCTCGCTGTCGGGGTAGATGACGGCGATCTTGTTCTTGCCGGGGTAGGCCTGCTTCAGCCAGTTGGGGATGTTACCGCTCAGGGTAACCGTGGCGTCGGCATAGAACGAGTAGTTGTTGGTGGTGGCGATCAGAGCCTGGGTCGGGAAGCTGCAGGCATAGATGACCTTGTTCTTCTCGGCGATGGCGATCAGCGGATCGACGACCGACGGGTCGGAGAACACGTACCGAACCTTGTCCTCGAAGACCAGGCGGTTCATGTAGGAGATGGCCTGGGCCTGGTCGCCGGTGTGGTCGTAGGAGATGAACTCGATCTTGTACTTCTTGCCGGCAACGTCGAAGCCGCCGGCCTTGTTGACCATAGCTTCCCACACGGCCATGTTGTCGAGGAAGTTGACGCCGAGCGGCCAGCCTTTGTTGGTCAGAAGGCCGATCCTGAGCGTCTCGGCTTCGCCGGTCGGGGCGGCCGTCGTGTCGGTGCTGGGGGCCGCGGTAGTCGCCGTGGTATCGGTCGCCGGGACCGTCGTAGCCGTAGTGTCGGTCGCCGGGGCGGTCGTCTCGGTGGTCTCACCAGAGCCGCAAGCGGCAACTCCGAGCGCGAGAACGATCACGCTCAGAAGCAACAGAGTTACTAGTACTTTCTTCGTCACTTTTCCACCCTCCATGGTTGCGTCAGATAAGGATTGCACTTCGCTCCAAGTCTGTGCCCTTGCGTCAGCTATCC
>JAKAHF010000599.1 GCA_021815245.1 Actinomycetes bacterium | reverse complement strand
CCGCTACTCGACGAGGGTACGCAATCCTGAGAACAGCAGCGGGTGATGTGTCAGCACGGTGTCGTAGCCACCAGCGAGCGCTTCTTCGAGCACCGGTTCGGTCAGCTCGAGCGCGGCCAGGATGCGCCGCACCGGCGCCGTCTCGTCGCCGATCAAGAGGCCGACGTTGTCCCATGATTCGGCCAGGCGGGCCGGAGCCAGTTGTTCGAGGAGCGCTTGCAGGTCGGCGACGTTCATCTGCTACTTGGAGCCCTTGCTCTTCGAGACAGGCTGTTTCGTCGCGCCCTTGGCGCCGCCTTTGACCTGGGCCTTGCCCTTGGAAGCCTTCGCCGTCTGCGCGCCTTTTGACCGTTGTGCAGGAGCCTTGCGGGCCGCCGTCTTGGCCGCGGACGCCTTGCCTGCGGCACTCTTCGGCGCCGCCTTCTTGGCCTTGGCGGCCGTCGCCACAGTGCTGTTCTTCTTGCCTGCGTTCGGCTTGCCCTTCAGAAGTTTCAGAAAGCCGATGAGCAGCGAATGGAGTGTCTTGTTCACTACCGCCTCCTGCGAACGGTTGGCCGTGGCCCTGCGGCCCAAGCATACCAGTGCCGCGGCGGCACCATGAAGCGCACAAATGGACGTCGTCGAACAAAGCGTGCGGACCCTGTTCAGAAAGGCGGCCTTTGATCTGTCGGCCCTGCGAGGTGGGCCCAGCAGGACTCGAACCTGCGACCGGCCGATTATGAGTCGGCAGCTCTAACCAACTGAGCTATGGGCCCGGGACGCACATTCTACCTCACCGGCCGGCGTCGTCTCCATCGAGCTTTTGCAGCACGAAGACGCCGTACGCCGCCCTCAGGTTCGGCCACACCCTCACACGGCCCCGCCGCCTCATGTAGAAGCTCTCCACGATGCGTATGCGCTGGGCGCGCGCGAAGATCTGGAAATCCCTTATGCTGAGCGAGTGGATGTTGGGGGTGTCGTACCACTGAAAGGGTAGAGCCCGGGTCACCGGTGCCCGGCCAGTGAAGAGCAGCTGGAGGCGCGGCTTCCAGTGCGCGAAATTGGGAAAGCTGGCAACAAGGAATCGCCCCACCCTCAGCGCTTCCATCAAGATCTTAACCGTATCTTGGGCCTGCTGCAGAGTCTGACTCAGTATCACGTAGTCGAAACTGTTGTCGGGGTAGTAAGCCAGGGCCTCGTAGAAGTCGCCGTGATGCACCGTAAGGCCCTTTTCCACCGCTTCATACACGCGCTCCTCGACCACCTCGATGCCCGTGCCCCGCACTTTCTTCGTGTCGACCAGCATCTTCAGAAGAGTGCCCTCTCCCGATCCCAGGTCCAGCACGCGAGATCCCTCAGGAACGATGCCTACGATGAACTCGTAGTCGCGACGTACGCCCTCGGCCGTCTCGAGCAGTCGCCTAGGCACCGCTCGGCCCCCGCAGTCTCGCGGTCGTGTCGAGAAAACTCCACACCATGCGGGTGAGATCCTTGTTCTCGAGCAAGAATGCATCGTGCCCGAACGACGACTTCATCTCCAGGTAGGTGCAGTCGAAACCCGTGCCACGGAGCGCCCGTACGATCTCCTTCGACTGGTATGGCGGGTAGAGCCAATCGCTACTGAAGGCGATGACCAGAAAGCGCATGTCTCGGGGCAACTCCCTGAAGACCTCTTCGAGCAGGCCCTTGCTGCCGGCCAGGTCGAAGTAGTCGAGGGCCTTGGTGACGTACAGATAGGTGTTGGCGTCGAACCTGCGGGTGAACACTTCGCCCTGGTGCCGCAGGTAGCTCTCCACTTCGAAGTCCATGGTGAAGTCGTAGCCGAGAGCGGTCTTGTCACGCAGCCGCCGGCCGAACTTCTCGTGCATCGACTGATCCGACAGGTAGGTGATATGGCCGATCATGCGGGCGACGGCCAGACCACCGTCGGGCCCCGGCCCGTCGTAGTAGTCGCCGCCTCTCCAGTTCGGGTCGCTCATGATGGCGAGGCGCCCCACCTCGTTGAATGCGATCTGCATGGGCGAATGCTTGGTCGTCGCCGCGATGGGCATGCACGAGGCGACGTGATCGGGGTACGAAACCGCCCACTGCAGCGCCTGCATGCCCCCCATCGAGCCTCCGGCGACACACAGTAGCGTTTCGATGCCAAGCCTGTCGACGAGCAGCTTCTGGGCCCTCACCATGTCGGCCACGGTGACGACCGGGAACTCCAACGCATACTCTCGACCGGTCGCCGGGTTGATGCTGATCGGACCGGTACTCCCCTTGCACCCGCCTACCACGTTCGAGCAGATGACGAAGTAGCGGTCGGTGTCGAACCCCTTGCCGGGGCCGATCATGGTCTCCCACCAGCCGGGCCTTTCCTCTCCCGGGTAGTAGCCGGCGGCATGCGCGTCACCCGATAGCGCGTGCAGGATGAGGATGGCGTTCGTGCGCGACTCGTTGAGCGCGCCGTAGGTCTCGTAGGCTATGGTCACCGGCGCGATGGTGTCGCCGGACTCGAGCGTCAGCGAGTCGAACTCGGCCGTCTGCAGGTGAACCACGCCGACGGACTCCCCCAGCTCGCGCTTCTCGATGATGTAGTCGCTCATCCTCGATACCGGTTGGTGATCGGCAGCCGCCGGTCTTTGCCGAACGCCTTGGGCGTGATGCGCACTCCGGGAGCTGCCTGCCTACGCTTGTACTCGTTGCCGTCGATCATGCCGACCACCCGTAGCACCGTGGCCTTGTCGATGCCCGTAGCCGCTATCTCCTCGACGCTGTCGTCCTTGACCACGTAAGCCTCGATGATGCGGTCGAGGATCTCGTAGGCAGGCAGCGTGTCCTGAT
>JAKAHF010000598.1 GCA_021815245.1 Actinomycetes bacterium | reverse complement strand
CGGAGATGGGCCGCGAGGTCAAGGTGGGTTTCATCGACCCGCTGACGGGCTATCTTGCCGCGTTCGGCATCGCCGGCAAGTTCGTCGTCGACAAGTGGCGTGAGGCCGCGGGCGACGGCCTTGTCTTGGGCGACGGCAAGAAGCACCCGATGTCCATCCTCGTACAAGACAGCCAGTCGGATACCGCTCGCGCCGCCTCGGTGACCAGCGCTCTCATCAGCGATGAGAAGGTCGACATGATCATGTGCGCCGCCACCGGCGACACGGTCAACCCCGTGGCCGACCAGTGCGAAGCGCTCGGCGTGCCCTGCCTCTCCACCGATGTGCCCTTGGAAGTCTTCGTGTTCGGAAGGGGCGGTGCTCCCGACAAGCCGTTCAAGTGGACCTACAACCTCTTCTGGGGCATGACCGAAGAAGCGGCTATCGAAGTCGACATGTTCGGCCAGGTGCCGACCAACAAGAAGATCGGCGCGCTCTGGCCCAACAACGCCCCGGGCAACGCCTACCGCTATTCATACGGCGAGGGCGGCACCTACTGGACCGATCCGAGCTACACCTACATCGATTCGGGTCTCTACAACGAGCCGAGCGAGGATTTCGGCAACCAGATCTCCCTTTTCAAGAAAGAAGGATGCGAAATCCTGCAGGGCGTCATGATCGATCCCGACTGGACCACGCTCACCAAGCAGTGCGCCCAGCAGGGTTTCAAACCCAAGATCATGGAGGGCATCAAGCCCACCCTCTTCCCGACCACCATGGAGGCGATCGGTCCACTCGCCGACGGACAGTGCGGCACCCAGTGGTTCCACCCGACCTATCCGTTCAAGTCGTCGCTCACCGGCGAGACCTGCCAGCAACTGTGCGACGATTTCGAGGCCAAGATCGGCATGCAGTGGCAGCAGACCATCATGCACTACGTGCTCTTTGAGTGGGCCGTGGACGCGCTCAAGCGCACCACCGACGTCGATGACAAAGAGGAGATCATCACGCGCGTGGCCGAGACCACCATGGCCGACTCGGTCGCCGGCCCCTTCAACTTCGCCGCGCCCGCGCAGTGGGGTACCGCGCACCCGGTGCAGAACAACGTCGTCACCCCGACGTACGGCGGGCAGTGGCGTTTGAGCAACGGCGGCAAGTACCAGTTCGACCTCGTGGTCGTCAGCAACGCTTCGGCGCCCCAAGTCGCGGTGGCCGACACATTGAAGCCCATGACCTGGGCCTCCTGAGAAGACTCCCTTTCCGGGAGGGCGCGGTGTTGCCCCCATCAGACGCCGCGTCCTCCCGCACCCCGCCCCTCGACCGACAAGAGTGACCAACATGTCCGACGTCCCCTGGGACCGATTGACCGCCGACGAGAAACGAACCTCCCGCGTCGCACTGTGGCGCGAGCCCGGAGTGGAATTCGCGAGCGACGAAGCCAAGGCCGAGTACCAGGCCCGCCTCGATCGCATCATCGCGGCCCTGGAACTCCGGCAACCCGACCGAGTGCCGGTCTGTCTCAACATCGGCTACTGGCCCGCGACGCTCGCGGGCATGACGGCGCGCGAAGCCATGACCGACCCCTGGCGGGCCGGACAGGCGTGGGTCGATTTCAACCTGCGCTTTGAGCCCGACGGCGCCGTCCCACCCCTGCCGGGCGCCAACTCGTCGCAGATGCTCGAGGCGCTCGACTACAAGCTCTACTCGTGGCCGGGGCACGGCGTGCCCGACGACGCGAGCTTTCAGTACAACGAGAAAGAGTGGATGAGGGCCGACGAGTACGACCACCTCATCTCCGATTTCTCGGACTTCATGCTGCGCGTCTACCTGCCTCGCGCCGTGGGGGCCTTCTCGGCCTTCGAGGGAATATCCTCGCTGCTCGACTTCACCGAACTGCCGTTCGTGTGGAGCCATGTGGCCGGCTGGAACACGGAGGCCATGGCCCAGGGATTGGAGCGGCTCGCGGCGGCCGCCCGTGCCGTCGGGGAGTGGATGCCGGCGACTTTCACCACGTTCGGAAAGCTGAGCGCGCTCGGCTTTCCCGGCTACTATCAGGCGATGTGCAAGGCTCCGTTCGACACATTGAGCGATACGTTGCGCGGCACTCGGGGGATGATGGTCGACATGTACCGGCAGCCCGAGATCATCGATGAGGGCATGATCCCGCTGTGTTTCGCCGAGGGTCGCTTCAACTCGCGTCTCGAGGCCATCATGGACCTTCCCCCCGGCAAGACGGCGTGGGTCTTCGACCAGACCGACATGGGTCGGGCCAAAGAGACGATCGGCACCATCGCCTGCATCCAGGGCAACGTGCCGCTCTCCCTCATGCATGCGGGCACGCCCGATGAGGTCGCGGCTTACACCCGGCAGCTGATCGACACCGCAGGAGCCGGTGGTGGTTACATCCTCGACTTCGGAGCGAGCCCCGACGATGGCCCGCCCGAGAATCTCCACGCAATGATCGAAACCGCAAAGACCCACGGCGTCTACTAGAAGACGTCAGAGTCGATCAAGAGGTGCAGAACGATGGCAATGGCGTTTCCCAGACTCTTCGAGCCGGGCAGAATCGGCAACGTAGAACTCAAGAACCGGGTGGTGAAGGCTCCACAGCATACGGGTCTTGCCAATCCCGACGGCTCGGTCACCGAACGTCTTCTTCGGCACTACCGTTCGCTCGCGAAAGGCGGAGCCGGACTGGTGACGGTGGAGTACGCTTGGGTGGACAACGACGCCAGCAAGGCGAGTCCGTGCCAACTCGGCATCGCGAGCATCGAGCACCAACCCGGTCTTTCGCTCCTCGCGCAGGTCATCCAGGCGAACGGCGCCAAGGCCTCC
>JAKAHF010000597.1 GCA_021815245.1 Actinomycetes bacterium | reverse complement strand
CACGCAGTCCATCGACCAGCGCCGGGTCGGTCGCCGCGCCCGGGATCAGCTCGAGCAGGTACATGTAGCGCGGCGGGAAGAAGAAGTGGGTGCCCAAGAAGCGCGGCTTGACCGCGTCGGGCAGCACCGAAGCCATGGCGTTGATCGAAAGGCTCGACGAGTTGCTCGAGACGATCGTGTTGGGCCCGAGGTGCGGAGCGACCTTGGCGAGAAGCTGCTGCTTGATGTCGAGTTTCTCGACGACGGCCTCGACCACCCAGTCGCAATCGGCCAGTTTGGGCAGATCGTCCTCGAAGTTGCCCGGCGTGAGGAGGTTTGCCTTGCTGGGGTGCGAGAAGGCCGCGGGACGGCCTTTGAGGGCGGTGACGATGGCCACGTTCGCCAGGCGGTTGCGAACCGCGGGGGAATCGAGGCCGAGGCCCTTCTTCTGCTCCTCGTCGGTCAGCTGCGTCGGGACCACGTCGAGAAGCAGGGTGGGGATGCCCGCGTTGGCGAACTGGGCCGCCACCGCGGTACCCATGCGCCCCGCGCCGAGCACCGCCGCTTTCTTGATGAACAACATGCCTCTAGGCCTCCTTGTAGGTCGTGCTGCGCTCTTTGCCCGCTCGAGAGGTCATCTCGGGGCAGGCCTCTTGATATCGAGTCCCTTGAAGATGAAATCGACCAGGAATTCGACCGTCTCATCGAAGCGGCCCGGCTCGTTCAGGTCGAGATTCCAGCCCCGCAGGGATAGAAAGATGCATATGTAGTGCACCAGGTTGGCCGCGAGTTCGACCTCGCGACCCTTGTGTTTGAAGTCGGGCAGTCCCGCTATGAGATGGCGGTAGAAGCCGACGACGTTCTGATCGTCTAGTTCGAGCACCTTGTCGAGGTGCTCCCGGTCGAGGTATTTGCTCTCGGTGAAGATGAACTGCACGAAGTCGCGGTGGCGCGACAGATACTCGATGTTGATCCTGACCCCGTACTCCAACTTCTCGATGGGGTCTTCGATGTCATCGAAGCCCGCGTCGGCAAGGTGCTGGTACCACATCTCCTGGTCACGCCGGTGCATCAGATAGAGGATGTCGTCCTTGGACGAGATGTAGTGGTACAGCTGCCCCATGGACATGCCGGCGGCGGCCGCGATATCGCGAATCGAAGTCTTGCCGAAGCCTTTCTCGAGCAGCACCTTGCTGGCGCCGTCGACGATCTGCCTCTGCTTGCGCTCGGTCAGCTCACGGTCGTCGGGGCCCGCCTGCAACACCCCGCTCGCCACCCGCTGCTGCATCTCATCGAGCGGCAGCCTGGAGCCTGGCTCCGCCGCCGGCCCCGCGCTCCCAGCCGAAACCTTCTTGCCACTATCTCGCACCATGCTTCCCCCTACTCCCTCTCGATCGTTCTCAATCAATCACCGCGAGAACGCGAAACGCGTGGGTGTCCCACCACGCATGGGTCACCAGAGCCCCGTCGGCGGACCGCCGCCCGGCAGACCGATGAGCTCTTTCCAGCGCATGGCCGATATCTTCCACGTGCCGTTCTCACGGACGTAGTCATTATCGTACTGGCCCTGCACCCAGAACATGGACTGTCCGGTGCGTTTGTAGAAATACATCATGTAGAGAATGAAGTCTCCCTTGGCGTTGTCACCGTCGATCGTGATGATCGGGTGCACGCACACGTCACCTTCGTGGCCGTGGTGGGTAAGAGAGAGTTCCTCCTTGAACCACGTGCGGATGTTCTCGCGGCCCCGCACCGGATCGTGCAGATAGACGTCGACGAGAGCGTTCTCGGCGAAGCAATCGGCGCATTTGTCCCATTCCATGGCCATGAGAGCGTCGAGGTAGCGATACTGCACCTCTTGGATCTCTCTCACGTCGGCGGTCTCCCTGGCGAGAGCGGTCAAATGCTTGACCTGCTCCTCCAACTGCGTGACCCGCTGATGCAGTTCGTTTGTGTCCACCCCTTACTCCTTGTTCGTCACTTTGCGCGACCCGATCTGAGGGACGCGAATCAGATCTCTCTAGCGACCCGCCAACCGGCGCCGACCGCGTCGACGATCATGTTGGGTTCGCCGCAGTCACCAATGGCGTGCACCTCGGCGACCGACCCCCGCAGGGCGTCGGCCAGCGTCGTGTCGGGCTGTACCGGCGCCGTGGGGATGACCGTGTCGCATTCGACCACGTGGGCACCACCGGCGTCGCTGTAGCTGACACCCTTACCGCCGATCGTGATGTCACCCGCATTCGCCACCACCGTGACGCCTTTGCGGGCGAACCAGTCCATGAGCAGTCCCAGCCTGAAGTCGAGCACGCCCTTGCCCACCACGCCCGACTCCTCGAGGATGGTGACTTTGCGACCCCGCTTCACCAGGAACTCGGCGATCTCGCAGCCGTGAAAGCCGCCGCCGATGATGACCACCCGCCTGCCGACAGGCAGCCAGACGTGCGTCAGGCGGTCGAGCAGGCGGGGCCCTGTCAGACCAAGGATGGGCTTGACCTGGCCGTGCAGTCTGGGCGCCGTGAGGATCTTCGGGCCCCGGCCGCTCTTCAGATCGCTGTCGACCTTCGGCGCTACCAAGCGGCCACCGGTGGCCACGACGACAGCATCGGGCGACAGCGCCATGACCTTGCCCGTGTCGGCCTTGGTGCCGAGCTTGACCTGTACGCCGAGGCGCTTCAACTGCCGCTTGTAGTAGTCGATCATCTGGGGAAGGTCTTCAGGTTCGTGTCCCTTGATGAGGGCGGCGAGGTTCATCAGTCCACCGAGACGCGACGACTTCTCGATCAGAGTGACCTCATGCCCGCGTTCGGCGGCCACCCGGGCGGCTTCCATGCC
>JAKAHF010000596.1 GCA_021815245.1 Actinomycetes bacterium | reverse complement strand
ACCGCGGCCCCCGCCCCCACCCAGAACGGCACCGCGGGCGACACGCGGTCGTACAGCACCCCCCCGATGATGCTGGCCGGCAGCGCGGCGAGCCCCACCGTCATGTGATAGGCCCCGAAGGCGGTGCCCCTCCGAGCCCCCGAAGAGAACTCGGCAAGTAGGGCCCTCCCGTTGCCGTCGGCGATGGCCATGTATACGCCGTACACGGCGAAGACACCCCATGCCGAAGCCGCCGAACCGGCCGACGCCATCCACGCATACGCTCCCGCGAAGACGGCGAAGCCGAGGAGGGCCACCCGCCGGCGACCGATCCTGTCGGCGACGAGTCCAGCCGGGATCGAGAGCAGCGAGTAGATGAGGTTGAACATGAGGTAGATAACGGGGATGAGGGCGGTCGCCACGCCGAGATCCTGCGCCCGCAGGATGAGAAACACGTCGGAACTGTTGCCCAGCGAGAACACGGCCGTGACCACGAGATACGCCATCAGGGGACCCCGTATGCGGCGCAGCCGGTCAGTGTGGACCGGCGTCTCGTGCTCGGCAGTGGCCGGCGCCTTGGAGGCCGCCTCGACGTCGACTGTTTCGCCCTCTTCCCCGAGCGCCGAGGCGTTTCGCTTCGCGCGTTCGTGGATGAACAGCACGATCACGGCTACGCACAGGACCCCAGGGATGAACGAGATCCAGAAGACCGTGCGATACCCGCCGGGCCGCAACGTGAGAACGAGGAACGCGATGGCCGGGCCGATGACCGCGCCGAACTGATCCATGGCTCGGTGAAAACCGAAGGAGCGACCCAGCTCCTCCTTCCTGGTGGAGTCGGCGATGATCGCATCGCGCGGGGCCGTTCGCATACCCTTGCCGAAACGGTCGACGAAGCGCGCCCCGAGTACCGCCCCCCATCCGCCCGCCAGGGCCAGCAACGGCCGGCTCAGCGTCGAAACCCCGTAGCCGGCCACCATGAGCGGCTTGCGCCGCCCCATCTTGTCGCTCACCCATCCGGCCACCATCTTGAGCATACTGGCCGTGGTCTCGGCCAGGCCCTCGATGACTCCGATGAGCGACTTGTTGACTCCCAAGACAGTCGAGAGGAACACGGGCACGAGGGAGTAGACCATCTCGGAGCTGACGTCCATGAAGAACGAGGACACACCGGCGAAGAACACGTTGCGGTCGAGCCCCCAGATGCGCCGGCCCGATTCTGACGTTTTCTCGCGGAGCCTCACTGCGCCTGCGGCTCGCTCAATACCCTGCTCCAGCGCACTCCGATAGGGGCATCCAGCGCGGTCAACTTGCGCACCACGCTCTCGCGTATCTCAACCGCCATGGTCCAAGCATCGGCCTGCGTGGCGGCCCATGCCATGAGGCGCACCGACACCCCCAGTTCGTCGGCGTCGATGACTTGAACCGACGGCTCGGGGTCGGCGAGGAACAGCCGGTGCGATGTCGCTTCCTCGAGCAGCATGGTCCTCACGGCGTCGACATCGGCGCTGTAGTCGAGCCGAAGTACGACGAGGGCGGGCATGCGCTGATCGACGATCGTGTAGTTGAAGATCGTCTGGTCGGACAGCCGTTTGTTGGGGATGACGAGCCGGCGGTTGTCCCACGTGCGGATGTAGGTATAAAAGAGACCGATGGATTCCACGGTGCCGTACTCGTCGTCGATCTTCACGTTGTCGCCGAGTCGTATGGGCTGGGCAAAGGCGATGATGACGCCCGACGCCAGGTTCGCCATGGTGGTCTGAGCTGCGAAGCCGATGGCGATGCCGATCACCCCGGCCGACGCGAACATGCCGAGAGCCACCCGTTTGAGAGCCGACACGTCCATGATCCAGAAGACCAGACCCACGGCTATGAAAAAGAGCGAGACGGTCAGCAACCGCTGGATCATGCGCAGCCGAGTCTCAGCCCCAGGATCGACCTCAGCAAGGTTGCGGCGCTTGGAGAACCGGTTGATGGCGTGCCGCATGAGCCAGTAGATGAGCCAGGCGGCCACGAGCACCGCGACCGACACGCCGGCGTTGACGAAATTGTGTTGGTTCGACTCCCAGAAGCTCATGGTGAGGCAACTATAGCGCGCGACACGGGCCTGCCCCCAGGCGCTCGCCTGAGGGGAGCGCGACGATAGAGCGGCGGCACCACCCTACCCGGCGATGACGAAGGGCACGTACTTCCTAGCCGGCCGGCCGTCGAGGTCTTCGACGAGCACGCCCGCGAGATACTCTCCGGGCAGTGGCGGCTTCGCTACGACCACCGGCCCGTCTGCCCCGAAGACCAAAGGCGAGGTGAGAGCTTTCGCGACGGTCCACGCGCCGGATTGGGCCGAGCCTGCAGGCGTCAACACCTCGACGAACGGCGTGAACGCGTCGCCCGGTCTGGGCCGGAACGGCCGTGGCAATGAACGCCGGCCAAGCCCCCGGTAGCCGACGGCGCGCTTCACCCCGCCCGCAGGGTCGAGTGTGACTCGCGCGCGAAAGGGTGCCGAGCCGCCCGTGGGGCGATACGAGCCGTCGACAAGACGGTCGCGGTCGGAGTAGCTCTCGGGCCGGGCGAAGCAGAAGGTCGACGCGTGCCCATCGGTCAACACCTTCAGGCCAAGGTCAAGTGTAGCCGACAGGTCGACCACCGGCCCCCACTCGGGGCGCACCACCCCAAGGCTCTCGGCGTCGCGAGGGGCATGCGCGTACTCCCGGGCCACAGGGCCGTAGAAACGGCCGGCCTCGGGGTCTTTCAGAAACAGTTCTGTAAAGACATAGCCGACATTGCCTCCGGTGATGCGCGCCTCCACCGTCACCGCTGCCGCGCTCACACCAAGGTCG
>JAKAHF010000595.1 GCA_021815245.1 Actinomycetes bacterium | reverse complement strand
CCTCTCGCCGGCCGAGGTTGGCCTCGGGGAGCGGGAGCCGGTTGCTGATATCGCGAGTCGTGGCCTGCACGTGGGCGGTACTCCCATCGAAGCCCGGCAGGAGCACCGAGACCATCTCAGTCGGCACAGTCGATCCATCCTTGCGCACCTGCAACAGCTCCGCCGTCTCCACACCAGCAGACTCATCGCCCTCGGCGAAGCGCGCCAATCGTTCCGCGAGACCGGACTCGAGCGTTCTCGAGTCCCCGGGGGCCACGATGTCACGGAGGGAGAGTTCGAGGAATTCATCGACCGAGTAGCCGAGCAGGCGTGACACCGAGGGACTCACGAACGTGAACCTGCCTGCCGAAGGATCGTAGTCCCATATGGTGTCACTCATGTTGTCGGCCAGCAATCGCAACGCGCGCTCGCTGTCGCGCAGCGCCTCTTCGGCCGCCAGCTTCTCGCGTTGTCGCCGGAATCTCATCAGAGCGTCTCTCACGGCAAACGGCAAACGACTCATGTGATCCTTCAGCACATAGTCGGAGGCGCCGGCCTTGAGACAGGCAACGGCCGTCTCTTCGTTGATCGACCCCGTGAGCACGACAAAGGGGAACTCCGGATCGCGTTCGACCGAGAGCTGAAGGGCGCGCATGCCATCGAAGCACGGCATGACGTAGTCGGACACGATGACGTCTGGCTTGAAGTCGGATAGCGCGGCACGATAGTCGGCCTCGGTCTCGACTCGGAGCGATTCGATCTCGAATCCCTCTTTGCGCAGCTCCCAAGCCGCGAGTTCAGCGTCCTCCTGCCTGTCCTCGACGAACAGGATCCGTATGAGCTGCCGTTCGTTCATGCGTCGCACCCGAGCGCCGGCAGCGCGAAGTGAAAAGTAGCTCCCTCATCGGCCTGCCCCTTCGGCCAGACGATGCCGTTCATGCCTTGGTGCACGTAGCTAGCGACCTCGACCACCTCTTCGGGGCGGGAGCCCGAGAACTTCACCGCGTTGTCGAGAAGGTTGATCCAGACTTGGCGCAGCAAGAGCGCCGGCAGACCGGCTATCAGCCGGCTCATGCTTTCAGCATTGCTCGAGATGCAGCCGAGAAGCCTCACAGCCTCCGCATCGAGGCCGGTGGCGTGTTCCTCGAGAAGCATATTCGTATGGCCGGCGATGGCTCTCAGCGGAGCGCGCAGGTCATGAGAGACGGAGTGGGCGAACGCTTCCAGTTGCTTGTTGACGGCCTCCAACCGGGCGGAGCGCTGAGCGACACACTGTTCGAGTTCCTGGTTCATCCTCCGTATCTCTTCTCCTGCTCGTCTCAGCTCGGTTAGGATGCGACTGAATGATCGATCACGGTCGAGCAGCAGGGTTCTCCGAGGTGGCCCGCTCGTCGGCGGGGCGCATGTCTTCCCCGCCCGGGGGATCGGGCGGAAACCGACGTGAACTCGCAGGTGGCCGCGAATCAGCCGTGCCGAGTCTCCCCCCTCGCAGATACGCCGCGGTAACGCGCACTCCGTCCAGGCATAGTTATACGCTGTCTCAGCGTTTTGTCCAGACGGGGGCAGGCAGGGCGAGACGGTCAGATGCCCCCGCGGCGCTCGACTTCGAGGATCTCGATGATGCTCCGCCGATGCCGCTCGGTATCTTCGGCCAACTGACCTATCAGTGAGCCGATGGCGAGGTCGAGCGCCGGGCTCATCCTCGAGAATTGCTCTTCGATGAGCGCCGTCTCCATGTCTCTCGCGATCGAGAGGGCCTGCAGCGAGCTGAGCCCCCCGGCTCGAGTTCGAGTGATGGTGTTCTCCACATGGTCCATAGACGATTTCACCGCAAATGGTTTCACGCCGCTGTCGTGCAGGAGCCACCGATTGACCTCGAGGTCACCGCTCAGCGTACGCAGCATCGCGGCATGATTCTCTTCCTCCAAGGACAATCTCTCCCATAGCTCCCGGTGACCTGCCAGCACCATGGCGAACGCTCCGTAGAGCCTTGCAAGCGCCAGCTCGTGCTCTGCCAGAAGCTCGACGAGGTCGACTTCGTCTGTCGCCATCACTCACGCTCCAGGGACCGGCTCACTTTGCCCAGCTGCCGGCCGTCATGTCTCGGCGAGGCCAGTGCGAGTAGCCTTCATCTCTTGCTCGAGTGACCATGTCGCGCCACCATCGACCGATGCCTCGCCGAGCCACACGAACGAATGGGGGGTTATCTCGGTGAAGCTCCAGCGCAGAAGCCGACCGGGCTCGAGACCCCGGCCCTCCTGTACGATGCGATCTTCTCTGCGCCGTCCGACAAGATTCGCGAACTCGCCGTGCCCAGGGCACATCCAGGCGACATGCCAGGCATCGAGCGAGGGGTCGTAACAGCGCAGAGTCGTGCCATAGCGGTCGCGTGGCGCGCCTTTGCCGAAGAGCACATCCTGCACCCCACGACCTCCGAGCACCCAGGCGAAGTGCCATTCGCCGGTGCCGGTTCGATTACCCGCGGCGCCGAACCACGTGGACTCGACGTGCCACGATCCAACAAACTGCCCGTAGAGCATGAGTTCGGCGGCATGCTCGGGCGCCGGTCCGGAGGCGGACAACAAGGACAGAACGGCATCTTGGGACAAGGTCTCCCCTTTCGGAGTTTTTACCAGGCGATTCTGACTCGGGTTGCGGCCGCGCGTCAAGCGGGCGCGAGTCCCGTGGCTCGCTTCATGGCGCTGGTGATCGTCTGCTCACGGCCCGCGTCCTGAAACCCCGCCCACGGGTCGGCGGAAGCTACCCGAAAGCGCTCGCCGAGGTTGGCCACCGTGAACGACGCCGGCCGCACGTCGCCGTCCAGCTCCTCCCAGCGGAGCGGCACCGACAC
>JAKAHF010000594.1 GCA_021815245.1 Actinomycetes bacterium | reverse complement strand
TCGGCCTCGCTCATGTGGAACCCTCGCAGTACGTCGATGCGTACACCGCCGAAGACCGCAAGCTGATGGAGATCGCGCGGGCCATGTATGGGCAGCCTTCGCTCCTGATCGTCGACGAGACGACGACGGCCCTTTCGCAGCGGGGCCGTGCCGTTCTCTACGGACTCACAAGGACCATGGCGGCGGAGGGCAAAGCCGTGCTCTTCATCTCGCACGATCTCGACGAGATCATGTCGGTCTGCAACGCTCTCACGGTACTACGCGATGGCGAGCACATCGCCGACCTTCAGAAGGCGGAATTCGAGGCCGAGAAGATCAAACACCTCATGGTGGGCCGGACCATAGAAGGCGACTACTACCGCGCCGATTTCGACGGGCCGCTCACCGATGAGCCGGTGCTCGTCATGCACGAAGTGAGCGACCACCGGCTGCGCGACTTCTCGCTGACTCTTCACAAGGGCGAGATCCTCGGCATCAGCGGATTGTCCGAGAGCGGCATACGCAACGTCGGGCGCCTTGCCTTCGGTATCGACAAGCCGGTCTCGGGGACGGTGCACCTGCCCGCGCAGAACGCCGGGGTCGGTGGTCCCAAGGCGTCCATAGAGCACAAGGTCGGCTACGCGTCGAAAGACCGCGATACCGAGTCGCTGGTTCTCGACGACACAGTGCGCAACAACCTCGTGGTGCCGGTCTACGACGAACTCCGCTCTCGCGGTCTCATCCTTGGGTCTGCCGAGAAGACGTACGCCCAGAAGCAGATCGACTTTCTCAGCATCAAATGCTCGAGCATGGAGCAGGCCGTCCAGACCCTGTCGGGCGGCAACAAGCAGAAGGTCGTGTTCGGTCGCTGGCTGGGGGCGGGCTCCGACATCCTCATTCTCGACTGCCCCACGAGGGGCATCGACATCGGGGTCAAGACGGTCATGTACCAGTTGATCCACAAGCTCAAGCTGCAGGGCAAGGCCATCCTCATGATCTCCGAGGAGCTACCCGAACTCATCGGCATGTGCGACCGCATTCTCGTGGTCAAGAACGGGATGCTGGCCAAGGAGTTCCGCCGCGGCAGGGAGCTGACCGAGCACGACATCATCGAGCACATGATCTAGGGCGGCAAAGAAGACGTGACGGCGACCAAGACAGCGATCAGACAGGCCTATGCCGCGCGCTCGAGCGCCGTCCAAGGGGCGTTGCCTTTCCTCGCCCTGGTCTTGGTGGTCGTCCTCTTTCTCGCCGTTACCAAGGGCAGATTGTTCGCCACCGACAACCTCAGGTTGCTCGTCGGCCAGGTCTTCAGCGTCATGGTCATCGCGCTGGGGGCGCAGTTCGTCATGGCTCACGGGGCCTTCGACCTGACCATCGGCGGCAATGTGGCGGTGTCGATGCTCGTGGGGGGCCTGGTGCTGCGCAGCACCGAGAGCGCGGTGCTTGCCTTCGTCGTGATGCTCCTACTGGCGGTCGGGGTCGCTTTCGTCAACGGCGGCATCTCGTCGTACTTCGGTCTGCCGGCGTTTCTGACCTCGCTCATCCTGATGTTCATCCTGCGGGGAGTCGTGCAGTATGCGGCGAGCGTCGAGATCCTCAAGCTCGATGGCCGCTGGGGGGTGTTCGACAACTACGTCGCCAAGGGTCTCGTTCTTCTCGGGTGCATCGGGGTGACGTGGTACTTGTTCAGCTTCACCAAGGTGGGCAAGTACAACAGGTTGATCGGCGGCAACGCCACCGCATCGAACATACTGGGCGTCCCGGTGGCCCGCTACAAACTCATCGCCTATCTCATCACCGGCGTCACGGTGGCGATCGCCGCCTTCTTCGCCTTGGCGCGGGAGCGGTACGTCAGCGGCAGTACAGCGAGTGGTTTGGAGTTCGACGTCATCGTGGCCCTCATCTTCGGCGGCATGCCGCTCGCCGGAGGCGCGAGGGCGCGTTTTCGCGCGTCCATCGTGGGCGCGCTCATTCTGACCGTCCTCTTCAACGGGATGATCCTCTGGGGGCTCGATACCGGCGTGGTTGCGCTCGTGCGTGGGCTGCTCTTCGTCGTGATCGTGTTCGTCGGGTTCAAGCGGACCAAAGGCCCCCTGCCCAAGTGATGAACCGACCAACACCGAAGGGAGGGCCCCAATTCAGGTACTAGCCCGGACGGGATTCGAGGGATTTCGGCAAGACCACATCGCAGGAGGGAAATCGTGAAGAAGGTATTGACGATCGCGCTGGTGGCTCTGATGGCGCTCATCATGGTGGCCGGCTGCGGAGAAGAGGCCACAACAACAACAGCGGTTGCGCCAGTGACCACCGCCGCAACCGCTGCACCGGACACCACCGCGTCAACCGCTGCTCAAACGACCGACACGAGCGCTGTCACGCCGACAAGCATGGCAGGCAAGCCCGGTCCGTACAAGTTCGCCGCCATCATGTACAACTGGGAGGACAACCAGGGTCTCTATCTGAAGGCGTACACCGAGTACCTGACCCAGTACTTCGATATCGAGTGGGAATATGTGACCGCTGGTCCTGACGCCGACTCGGTCATCGCGGCCGTCGAGACCCTCTGCTCCAAGGGAGTCGACTGCATCTTCAACTCCATGACCAACGGGTTCCAGGCGTGGGCCGACATCTGCAAGCAATACAAGACGTACTTCACGGTGCCGCTGAACGTGCCCGACGTGAACGACCGGGACTACGCAGCCGCTAATCCGTACTATCTGGGCTCGGCCGCCATCGAGGACTTCACTCAGACCGGGCGCGACTGGGCTGAGTATCTGACCGGCAAGGGCTACAAGTCGTTCTTGCTGACCGGTTTCGTGCCCGGCATCATCCCGCAGGTACAGCAGACC
>JAKAHF010000593.1:338-2837 GCA_021815245.1 Actinomycetes bacterium | reverse complement strand
CACGTCGAGCTTGGTGATGCAGAGGCCCGTGAAGCCGTTGATCCGCGACGCATAGCGCAGGGCGACCAGGTCGAGCCAGCCGCAACGGCGCGGGCGCCCGGTGGTGGTGCCGTACTCGTGACCCACCTCGCGCAGCATCTTGCCGTACTGGCCGGTGGCTTCAGTCGGGAACGGACCGGAACCAACCCGGGTGGTGTAGGCCTTGCATATGCCCCACACCTCGCTCAGCTCCATGGGACCGATGCCCGAACCCACCGCCGCGTAGCCGGCAACGGGGTTCGAGGAGGTCACGAAGGGATACGTGCCGTGATCGAGATCGAGCAGTGTGCCCTGCGCCCCCTCGAGGAGCACCGAGGCATTCTGCCGCAAGGCGCTCCAGACCATCAGCTCGACATCGTCGACGTGGTCCTTGAGTGACTCGGCGGCTTCGATATAGCGATCGCACTCGGCCTCGAGGCTGCTGACATCCTCGTCATAGGTCTTGGCCATGACCTCGGCCTTCTGCTGCATGACGCTCTTGACACGGGCACGAAAGGCGACCGGGTCGAGAACGTCCTGCATACGCACGCCTTGCCGGGATGTCTTGTCGGAATACGCCGGGCCGATGCCCCGGCCGGTCGTGCCGATCGCGCCCTTGCCCAGACGGCTTTCCTGCACGTGGTCAAGCATGATGTGGTAGGGCATGATGAGGTGGGCTTTGCCCGAGATCTTGAGGCTGCGGGTGGAGATGCCGCGACTCTCGAGCTCATCGATTTCCGCCCGGAGCACTGTCGGGTCGATGACCACGCCGTTGCCGATCACGGCGACGACATCCGGATAGAAGATGCCCGAGGGAACAAGGTGAAGGGCGAACTTGCCGTGCTCGTTCTCCACGGTGTGACCGGCGTTGTTGCCGCCCTGGTAGCGGACGACGATGTGCGCTTGCTCACAGAGTAGATCTGTGACCTTGCCTTTGCCCTCATCGCCCCACTGCGCTCCGACTACTACAAGAACCGGCACGACGCCTCCGTTCGGTGTTCGAGTCTAAGATCTTGGGGGCTTTTGAAAAGGTGCGACGCGGCCACCAGACCGCATCGAGCGGCGCCCTGATGGCAAAACGCCCTTTTCGGCAGCCTCCAGTGTGACAGTTTACACCAGGCTCTCGAGCGAGCAGCCGCGACCCGGCGATTGCTCGACGAAGCGGGCTTTCCTGCTTGACATACGGAGTTGCACCTGCCTAGAGTTGGGGTGCACCCGCACTCCCGCGGGGACCTCTTTCGAGAAAGGAACGTCAGTGGCCTTCGCAGTCATAGCAGGCGTTTGCGGGCAGCTATGAGCGAGCCGATCTATCCAGGTCAGTCCCCGCTCGGTGCCTCTTCCATATGCGGCCAGTGCGGCGCCGTCGCCTCCCCAGGGCAGACCTTCTGCACCACCTGTGGCGCTTCGCTGGCGCCGGCTGCGCAGGCGGCGACCGTCGTTCTGCCGGTCGTGAAGAACCACCCTCCGGTGCCCCCGCCGCCGGTGCCACCAGAGTCGGAGAGCCTGCCGGCGGAGCCGCCCGTGGAGCCTCCGGGCCCGCCGCCGGCACCTCCCGGGTCGCGGTTCTGCTCCAATTGTGGGGCGGCCGTGCCCCCTGGGCACCAATTCTGCGTCAATTGCGGGGCCACGATCCAGGCTCCCGCCGCCGCGGGGATCGCCGCTGCCGATTCGGCCACCGCAGATGAGGTGGTCACCGGAGTCGGCGTGGGTGCCGGCGTCGGCGTGGCTGCCGAAGCCGGCGTGGGTGCCGGCGTTGGCGTGGCTGCCGAAGATATGGCCGCGGTGGCGGAGCCCGTGACCGCCCAGCCCATTCTGCAGGCCCCGGCGATGCCGCCGGCCTCATCGATGCCCCCGGCGTCTCCGTTCGCGGCTGTCGCCCCCTTGCCTCCCGTGCCGCCGGTTCCGGTCTTCGGCGAGGGATCGCCCGTGGCCGCCGGCGCCCAGCCGGCGCCCGGTGGCAAACGCTCGCGGCCGCTGATAGTGGCGGTGATCGCCGCGATCGTGATCATCCTCGGCGGTGCGGGCGCGGGCGCATACCTGCTGCTCAGCCGCTCCGGCGACTCAGGCGATGTCACCACAACGAGCACTCCCGCTGTGACCTTCCCCGGCGGCGAGGGAGGGGAGCTCTTCGTCACCTCGTCGAGCACGTCGGGTTCATCCACCACGACCTCGATCGCGTCGACCACGACGACGGCAACGGCTCTGACCACCACCACGGTTCAGACGACCACGACGACGCTCCCGACAACGACCACCACTGTCAAGCCGCCTACCACGACCGCCAAGCAGACGACGACCACCCGGCGGCCGAGCACTACCACGACCAAGCGCCCGACCACGACCACTCACCCCCCAACGACTTTCGGGCCACCATCGACGACCCCCACCACCTTCGGGCCACCTTCGAACTAGGATCGAGAAGAACATGAAAAGGCTGCTATATATGAAGAACAAGCGCTTCACGGTCGCCCTGGCCCTGCT
>JAKAHF010000593.1:0-328 GCA_021815245.1 Actinomycetes bacterium | reverse complement strand
GGCACCCTGCTGGTGGCGGTGCTGCTGGTCACACCCGTGCTGGCGGCGAGCTTCTCCGACGTGTTCTCCGATACCTACGACAACCCCGACTATCCGCAGGCCGTCTCGGCGCTATCAGATCTCGGAGTGATAGGCGGTTTCAACGACGGTACGTTCAAACCACATGACCCGGTGACCCGTCAGCAATTCGCGAAGATGATCGTCAAGCTACTCGGCTATCCGGTCACCGGCAGCGAAGTGTGCCCCTTTGTCGACGTGCAGGTCGGCACGAGCGCGACCGATCCCTTCTATCCCGACAAGTATGTGGCCGTGTGTGCGGCCAACGGAG
>JAKAHF010000592.1 GCA_021815245.1 Actinomycetes bacterium | reverse complement strand
CCTCCCGGCCGTACCCGCCCCGGAGGAGCCGAGCCAGGGGCAGGAAGTCGTCCACCCGCTTGCCCGCCACCTTGCCGATGGCTTGCCCGATCTCCTTAAGAACCGGTGCCGGGATGCCGACCGTTTCCTGCTGGTCGCGCAGTTCGGCCTTGATGACCTCGATGCTCTTCGGCTCGTACTGAAGCCAAAGGTCGCGGAGCCTTTCGGCCGTGGCTCTCGGCGCGCGCGGATCATGAGCGCGCAGGATCTCGTTGGTGCGTTGGTTTGTCATGAGCCGGCCTCCAGGCGATAGACAAGCAGTTGTGCGCCACGCACCAACGCCGTGCCCGCGGGCTTGAAGCCGAGTCGTTCGGCAAGTCCGATCGAGCGGGTGTTACCTGGCAGGATCAGACTGATCAGGTGCTCCCAGCCCAGATCGCGAAACGCGTGTTCGGCAACCGCTCGCGCCGCTTCGCTCGCGAATCCCCGGCTCCAGAACATCCGCGAGAGCGCCCAGCCCAACTCGCGGTCGGGCCAACCCTCAGGATAGTGCAGGCCGATGCGTCCGATGAAGAGACCGGTCTCGAGCTCTTCGACGGCCCACATGCCGAAGCCGCGCAGCTGCCAGTGACCAACGAGCATAGCCATCTGCCGCCAGGCGTCTTCGCGTGACAGTATCTCGCCGTTGGGGCCCAGGTAGCGCATGACCTCCGGGTCGGCGCACATCGCGGCGAGGGCGTCGATGTCGCCGGGACGGAACTGCCGCAGCAGCAGCCTCTCGGTGCGCAGTTCTCTTGCCGCCATCATGTCGTATCAGCTCGCCGCCTGTGCCTGTACCAAGGCCAGAGCCGTCGCGATGTCTTCGGCGATCATCGTGCGCTTGGTCCTCTCGATGAAGAAGCTCGGTCCCGCTTGCAGGTACGATGGAAACGCCCTCGCCCCGCGATAGTAGTACGCCTGCCCGCGGATCTTGTAGGTCGAGCCGGCGGCGATGACGCGTGGTTCGCCCCGGTGTTTCGCGACGTAGTTGAGGCTCTTGATGGCCACGTCGCCCATCAGCAGGTAGGCCTTCACCGAGGGAAAGAGGGCCAGCTCTGCCTCCAGAATGCGCCAGCACTGCTCGATCGTCGCCGACGAGATGCCGTACTCCTTCTTCGCGCACTTCACCGCGGTGGTGAGGTACACGCCCAAGGCGACGATGTCGGCGACCGAGGTCACGTCGACCCCGGCGTCGCGGAACGCCTGCACGGTGGTTTGCTCGAACAGGGGACTGCCGGCCGCGTAGTAGTTGTCGCCAGGGTCGGGCGCGGCGGCCTCCGATATCAGCACGACGGAGATCCTCTCGGGGTCCACGTCTATGGGCGGCACCGCGTAGCACTCGTGACAGACGTCGCCGCAGGGAAACGCGCCGCACGTAATGTGATCGGCAACCTTCATCGCTTCGCCTCTCCGTTCCACGAATAGCCGCAGCAGATGCACTCCGAAGTGTGAACGCACCGCAAGGCGGCGCGCAGATCGCGCGGGGCGCGTGGCATGCCGGGTCTCACTTTCAGCATCAGTCGCCACCTCGTGCCCCGGCCGAACGATAGTCCACAGCTCCGAGAGCGCGGACGAACTCGACGGCCGGACGACCAAACGGGGTTGTCAGCGCCGAGGCTTCGAAGGCGTAGCTCTCGCCGGAGCGCGTCGTCAGAACAAAGTAGATCACCGTCGAGGTGTACTCGGCAACTACGTCGACCTCGCGTCTCGACCAGCATGCGATCTGTCTCTTGATTCTGTAGCCGATCAGTCTTGGCGAATGCTCGAAAGCGTAGATCCACTGCGAGCTCAGGGCGAGAAGGACGTACTCGGGCAGCGACTGGGCTTCTTCGCGGCGTCCTGTGTCGCCCGCCTTCTTCTGTCTCGCCATGAGCAGCTTCGACCCCGTCGGATCGGGCTGGGCGCGAGTGACCGGCAGGGCCGCGACGATGGTCTCGCTGCAGTAAGGCTGGACGACCCGCGCCAGCCTCGCCATCCGCTTGGCCGTGTACTTGTCCATCTAGGCGCTCTCGTGGAGTTTCTTCTTGAATCCCATCCACCGGTCTTCGAAACCGTTGGCCCGATACAGCCCGACGGCGTCCTCGCGAACCGACTCGGTCAGAAGGATCACCTGGTTGCAGCCGCGCTCACGGGCGATCTCTTCGAGTCGGGCCAGCAGGGCGCTGGCGACGCCTCTGCGGCGGCTCGCCGGATCGACGACCACGTCTTCGACGACCATGTAGCTGTCGTAGCCCCCGTAGAGCCCGTGGCAGATCACCCCGGTCGCGGTGCCGACACACTCGCCGTCGATGCGGGCCGCGAGGATCACGTGATCGGGATCGTCCGCGAGCGCGGCAAGCGTCCTCGCCATCGCCTCCACGTCGGAAGGTTCACCCCAGAAGTGCTCGTGGAGCCTGCCGATGGCGGGGAGGTCCGCCGGTTCTACCGGGACGATCTGCATGAAGCCCCCATGGGTCGACGGTTGGGTGGTGTCAGCGGCGCTCTTCGTCGATGGTATCCGACGCCGCCTCGGCTCGGGTCACCCGCTGGCCGGCGTCGAGCAGCGTCTCCAATCGGTCGATGACGGCCCGCTTCCAGAAGGGCAACCCGAAGTGGCGCACGAGCCACGCGTAGAGCGGGCGGAGCCACGGCCGGCTGACCGTCACGTAGTACGTGTAGCGGATGCGGGTGCCCTCCGGGTCGTCTTCGAGAAGAAGCTGCTCTTCGCCTCTCGTGTGGAACGTGTGGTTGTGGGTCGAACAGCGATAGCCGACGCCCGGCAGCAGATCGGCGGTCATCGTCACCCTCACGGGAGGGATCAACCGGCCGAACGAACCGGC
>JAKAHF010000591.1 GCA_021815245.1 Actinomycetes bacterium | reverse complement strand
TCTACTGGGCGCGGGTGGAGCGGGTCTTCTATGGCTTCAGCGTCGAGAACGCCGCCGAAGCCGGTTTCGACGACAGCTTCATCTACGCGCAACTTGCGCTGCCGCCCGAACGGCGCGAGATCCCTGTGGAACAGGTGCTCGGCAATCTTGCCCTGGAGACCCTCAAGGACTACATGGCCGATCCCGATCGCACCAGATACTAGTGCCGCGGCACGGAACGCCGACCGCGCGCTTGACGGGCCACATCCGAAATGGCAGTGAATCGAGTCAAGGAGGCAACCGACCATGTTCCAACAACACGGCGCACTTGGGTCGCTGGCAGCCGCTCTGGCCCCGACAACCTCCACCAGCTCGACTCAGACAGCCGGAGAACAGGCCGGCGTTCCCTGGTGGGTCTGGATTCTGATGGGCATCGTAGTGCTGGCCCTGCTCGTCTGGTTGCTTCTGCGCACCCGCCGCGGAGACGAACTCATCGAGACCGCCAACGCCGAGGCACCTAGCGCCACCCCCGTGATCTCCCCCGCCCTCTCTGAGGCCGCGCCTCTTGCCGAGCCGGCGCCGGTCGCGCCCGATGATCTGAAGCTGGTTGAGGGAATCGGGCCGAAGATCGCCGGCATTCTCGAGGGAGCCGGCATCACTACCTTCGCGCAATTGGCGGCAACCGATGTGACCCGGCTGAAGCAGATCCTGGTGGACGCCGACTTCACCGCGCCGGCGAATCCGGGCACGTGGCCCGAGCAGGCGAGTCTGGCGGCCGCCGGCAAATGGAACGAGCTCGAAGCACTACAGGACAAGTTGAAGGGCGGCCGGCGCGTGTAGGCGCGTCCGAGAGACGGAGACGCACGAGCGACAAGCCCCTAGAGTTCTCCAGGTCTCATCAGCCCTACTCCGAGGCTATGGAAGTCCTCATCGAAAGAGCAAACCAGCTCATCTTTGCCAAGCGCGACTTGCGCCAAGTAGGCATCGATGAAGTCGACATTGGCGGTAGCCATTGCCTCCAAGCTGGCGAGGACGACGTCGCGGTCGAGGGCGTCCACCCCCTCCGCAAGCAAGACCGCAGTGAGAGCGTCCGCGATCTCGCGCTTCTTGAAGCCGTAGAAGGACTGAAGCACCCAGACCATCTCGGCGACAACGATGGGACTGACCCGCAGGATGATCTCACCTCGCTCCGCACCACCCGCGAGGGCGGCAGCCTTCTCAGCCATCTCCGGCGGGTCATTGGTGAGCAGGCGCAGCAGGACGTTCGCGTCAACCCAGAGCGGCTTCAACGGTTGTCTGTTCCGCTTCTGCCGTTCGGCGCGCCACTCGCCCCAGACAGATCTTGGCCCAGACGCAGACCGACCTCTTCGCGAATCACGTCACGTCCTGGGAACGCCCGGGCGGCCGCCAGCGACCCACGCAAGTCGCTCAGCTTGCGGTGCTTCAATCCCCTAACGCACAGTTCCTGCCCGCGAATCTCGAAGACGAGTTCATCGCCGGGTCGAAGGTCGAGCTGTCGACGAACGTCTACTGGGACGGTGACCTGTCCCTTGCTTGTTATTGTTGTCCTTGACAAGGTCGGCTTCCTTCCCATCTTCATGATTCTTACAAATATGCTAGGTCTTACACCGTACGAAGTCAGGTCGAGCGCTTTCTTCAGCCCTGCAGGCGAGGACACGGTACTTCCGTCCTGATGGCCTGGTCGTTCCACTCTGCGTCAATCTCCGCCGGGCCCATGAAGAGGACGTGGCTCCGCACCGAGTCAGCGCCGTACTTGGCCGCCATCTCGTCGGGGCTCACCACGTTGCCCTTGCTCTTGCTCATCTCGGCGCACTGCCGCCGAGGGCCCGAGGCCGCAGTCAAAAGCGAGGTCGGGGCGAATCGGGACAGCCAGTAGTCGACGGCGTCGCGATCGAAGGCGAGGTCGGTGCGACGGGCAAGCCGCCGAGGAGAAGAGTCCGGTGCGCCCCTTCGCGAGCAAGTTGGCTACCGCAGCCCGGTCAAACCGGGCTATCCGGCACGTGGGGCTCGGTCTCGCCTAGTGATGAGCGCTCACGCTAGTCTTCGACAAGACTACCTAGCTGCGCCAGCAGGCGCGGAAGGTCATCAATGAGAGTGCGCCACACCCGCTCCCAGTCCACACTGTCATACCCGTGTACGAGACGATGCCGCATCCCCGTAATGCTCGCCCAGGGGATGTCAGAGTGGCGACTTTGATAGTCCTTGTCGAGCCGTCCAGCCGCTTCGCCGAGAATGATGATCTGGCTGAAGACCGCCCATTGTACTGTCTCGTTGGCGGAGAAGTCCTCCTCGCTCAGGCCGTGGACAAGCCTCTGCGCCCGCTCGATTGCCTGCCGCATGTCGAAAACAGCTGCACGCGGGTCATGCGGCATAGAGAACCTCGCTCGAATTCAGGATGGCGTCGCGTCGCAGGGTATTTGCGCTACGCTCCAGACTCTTGCGATCGACAAGATCAACCCGTCTCCCGAGCAGACATGCGAACTCAACCTCAGCCCCCGCCAGATCCATGAGCGACCATCTCTCACCGCTCTCAAAATCGACCAGTAGATCGATGTCGCTCTCCGGTGTCATGCCCGTGCGGGCGGAGCCAAACACGTCTAAGCGGCGTATCTTCCACCTGCGACACAGAGCCATCACGGCCTGATCAGGAACCTCCGTGTCTCCAATCCTCATCGAGTTCGGCCCTCCGCTGGTCGCCAGGCAGGAATGGCAGGTCACCGCCAATCTCAAGGCGAAGCACGCATCGCGCTCGGAGTGACCATCACTCTACTCTAGCATCGTTGCGGGATAGTGCATCGAGGCAAGAGACGGGGCCTGCCCCCTACTTCACCACCAGGCT
>JAKAHF010000590.1 GCA_021815245.1 Actinomycetes bacterium | reverse complement strand
ATAGTAGTGCGGGAGACGAATTCACGATTCACGATCGCCGATCCTGCACCTCGCCGACCTTGGCGCGTACATCGTCGTTGTGGTGGCCGCGATCGTGCTCATCCGCGCGCCCGGCTCAGGGGTGGCACGGGTCGCGACGGCATCCGCATCGGCGCCGGTGACGGCAGCGTGATAGCGACGTTGGCGAAGAGCAGCGACATCGACTGCCCCCAGGCGGAGCTGCAGGCCCTTCGCCAATCTTCACCCCCGCCCGCGCTATCGCGCCTCCCACTCGTACCAGAAGTGTGTCTCAACGGTGCCCCACCGGCCCTGCGACACGAATTTGATGAACAGGGTCGGCCGGCCCGCGCTACCTGTCGGCGCCTTGAACTTCCAGGTGGCCGAAGGTTTCGTTGCCGAATCAGCGAATTCGGACCCGCTCACTCCGAGGATCTGCGACCAACTGATGGTCCCGGTCGCGCTCGGCAGGCGGTCGCCCTGTCCGACCCATGGGCGGGTCGTCGCAGGGCAATCCTTCCCGGTCGCACCGTTTATCCCACACACGCCAGACTGGGAAGCGCTCCCGCTGAGTGTCACCTCCTGGCCCGGGGTGATCCGATCCGGGGGGCGGCCCCAGGAATGCTGGCTCGTGGTGGCGATGGGCTTGGTTTGAGGGTGCTGGCACCCGCCCGTCGAGGTGATCGTGGCGTTGGATTCTGCGGACGCGAAGGTGGTGACGACGTTGCACGGCACTCCTTCCACTTTTTCGTTCAGGGTGGATTTTGCCTCGCCCGGCTTCACCGTCTTCAGCACCCACTGGCCCGAACCCGCGGGTTTCGAGGCGGACGCGGCCGCCGCGCTTGTCGGGTTGGGGCTCCTTTGAACGAAGCTGGCGTTTTCCGATTGCAGCATCGTCCCATCGAAGAACCAAACACGGACGGCCAGTTGGTGCGGGCCAAGGGCGAGCCCGGAAACGTCCAGCGAACCGGTGAGGTTGACCACGCCCTCAGCGCCATCACTCCATTCGAGCGACCCCAGCGACCGTCCCCCTTCCAGGGGGAGGATGGCCTCTGTGCGGTCGATTCGCCCGGCCGGTTTCTTGTCCAGTTCCACGGGCCACTTCAACGTTGCCTCCACCGTCAGTTTCTCGGGCGACGTCACGGAGTCACCGTTTGGTTTGTTCACCTTCAGCGTCGCGCAGGTGCAGCGCTTCGCACGAAGGTCCGCGCCGGGCGGTTCGAAGGTGGCGTCGAACGTGGTCCGGGCCTTCTTCTCCTGGGTGAAAACCCCACTCAACGGCGCGCCGTAGTACTCCTCGTGGTCAATGTCGCCGACCAGGATAATGTCCCCGGCAATGCCCTTCGCTGTCTCGCTGTCGTAGACCGAAGCACCGTCACTTGAGCCCGCGGGGTCAGGCCCAACCAGGATGCGATTCGTGGTTGCCCCGATTCCCGTGGCCAACGCCAGCCTTCCCATGTCGGTCAGGATCGTCTTCGAGGTGACGCCGGCAACGAACGCGTACTTCCCCTTTGGGATCTTGTCCCGTTCGTTGAACTGCCGAAGGGCGTTGCTGTACAGCCTCGCTCCGTTTGTGAGATCGAAGTCCGTCCCCTCCTGGCTCTTCCCGGGCGGATAGGAGAAGTAGCTGTCGAGCATGAGCTTGCCGGTCATGTTGTCCCAGAGCATGTCCCGAACGCTCGGAGCGTCGATTGCCATCGCGGCAATCCTGGGGAGGAGCTCTCTCCTCGCAAGGAACGCGGAGCCCCATGTGACAGTCGCCAGCCCGGGCGCCGAAAGGGTGAGTTCCAGCGAGAGCCGTTCGTTGTCGAGCCTGTAGTAGTTGGGCGCGAAACGGAAGGCATACCCCATCGTCCAGATGGCGCTGCCGTGGTGGGGTGAACCCCACGTAACGATCTTCTGGAGGTCCCGCTGCAGGGCCGACCGGGCCGGCTCGGCGAGGCTCCCGTCGTAGATTCGCTGGATCCCCGCCCGGGCCATCACGCCGCCCTGGGAGTGCGCCACGACGAACAGGTTGAAGTCCTTCTTCGCCTTGATCTGCTCGGCGATGAGGGGATCGTCAGCCAGCAACTGCGCCAGCTCTCCGCCCATCGCCGAGTAGGTCAGGCGCTCGCCGCGGGCCGTCCTCGACACCAGGTCGCTGAAGATCGGCCGGTAGGTCGGATAGATGTACTCGTAGAAAACGGTGCACGGCGCCTGGAACTTGAGGAGTTCCTGATAGTTCTTATATAGCAGCGTCCACACGTCCTGCTTGTAGGCGGCCCGCCACGGCTCCGGCGCCTCGGTCAGTTTCGTGACCCCAGACTTCTCCGCCTCGTTGTGACCGTGAATGAGCACCACCACGTTGATCACCGGCGGCGTTGGCTTGCTGTCTGTGTCCCACTCCGCTGGGTGGCGCCCCACCAATGAGTGATCCGGGGTCATGCGGACCAGCCGCGGCCCCTCCTGCCAATCGAAGTCGTCCTGGAACGTCGCCAGGACGTAACCAACGCGGATCCTGCCGGCGGCAGCCGAAATCGCCGACCCTTTGGCGCCCGCTCCCGCCGGTACAGTGGACCCGAGCAGGTAGTCCGCTGCTGAAAGGTTACCGTTCTTGTCCGGGGACACGGGGAGGTACAGCACTTTGTCGCGAACCGTCTCGCCATCCACGGACGTGTCGGCAACGCGGGCAAGTTGGAGCGTGGCATAGGACACGTCGCCAGCCTCTTTGGCTGGGATCGTGACGATCGGCGCGAAGGAGTCGTTGCCAGGCGCCGCGTCGAATTCGAGTACCCGCATGCTGCCCGTCGGCGCCATGCCCGGTCTACCGAGGTCACTTGTGTTGGCCTGACGCGACAGAGTAACG
>JAKAHF010000589.1 GCA_021815245.1 Actinomycetes bacterium | reverse complement strand
GGCTGGAGGGGGAGCCGGGGGTGATCTTGGACGAGATCCAGCGGACTCCCGATCTCATGGCGTACCTTCAGGGTTTTCTCGACCAACGCCGCGCGGGCCCTGTCATTCTGACAGGGTCGGAGCAACTCCTGATGTCACAGCACGTCAGTCAGACACTGGCCGGGCGAGTAGCTGTTTTGGAACTGCTGCCCTTCTCGCTCGCTGAGCTTGCGCGGAGGCCCGCTTTCGATCCCGAGCGACTTGCCGACGCCGCGGCGGTTCCTCACGATCCTCCGATCGCATCGCTCGACGAGATCCTCTTCCAAGGGCTCTTTCCGCCCATCCACGATCGAGCACCCGACCCCTCCCTATGGCTGGATGGCTACATACGCACCTATATCGAGCGCGACGTACGCGCTGTCAGCTCAGTCGGCGATCTGGATGCGTTCACTCGCTTCGTGGCGCTCTGCGCGGGCCGGGCCGGGCAGCTCCTCAACCTGTCGGCGTTGGGATCGGAGGCGGGTGTGACCCACACCACCGCGAGACGCTGGCTGTCGATCCTGAGGGCGGGGTATCTCGTGGATACGATCCAGCCCCACTTCGCGAACTTCTCGAGACGGCTGGTGAAGACTCCCAAGCTCTACTTCACCGACACCGGGTTGCTTTGCCGCCTTCTTGGCATCCGCCGTCCGGCTGACATTCACCTGCACCCGCTTCGTGGGGCTATCGTCGAGAACCTGGTCTACTGCGAGCTGCGCAAGGTCTTTCTGCACCACGGACAGCGAGCGCCCCTGTTCTTCTGGCGCGACGGGCACGGCAGGGAGGTCGACTTTCTCGTCGACTACGGCACCTGGCGACTGCCGGTCGAGGTGAAGGCCGGCGAGACCCTCGCCAGCGATGCCCTCAAAGGGCTCGACTTCTACGCCGACCTATCTGGCGGGCCGGGAGGGCTGCTCGTCTGGGGCGGGTCGGAGTCGTACGCGCGGGGCCGCCATCACGTGCGGTCGTGGTGGGCCTGCTCGTAGTCACTCGTCAAGGCCGCGGGCCCAACGGCACGAGCACGAGGTCGGTTTGGGTAAAGTCGTCGCCGACCGCCAGCAAGGGCTGATCGCTGAGCTTAGCCACCGCATAGGTCATGCAATCACCGAAGTTGAGCGCCGCCTGATGCCTGCCCTTGCCGAAGCGCATGAACGCCTCGGTAGCCTCGGCCCAATGCTGCTCGGAGAATGGCACGACGACAATGCCGAACTCCTGCAGCAGGCGACCGAGGATCGGCATCGGGTCGCGCCCAAGTCGAGCACCCAGCACCAGGGAGACCTCGGTGAGCGTGGGAGCCCCGATACCCAGTGCGGCACTCTCCTGCAGAAGCTCCTCGACAAGCTCCCCGGTGGCCTCGGCGAAGATCATCGACAGCAAGGCCGACGAGTCGACGATCACGACGCTCACACCCCCTCTGGGCCGTAGCCGAGGATGTGCTCCCGCTCGGCTTTGTCCGGAGCCTTGCCGAGCTGATCGGACGGTATGGCCGCCCACACCTCACGCTCCAGGAAGCGCCGCAGGCGGCGTCTGCGCGCGTCAGGGGTGACCCGCAGAGCCAGCCTATCCCGACGCTCGCGCAGAGACTCTCGAATAGCCTGCGTCTTGTTCTCGCCGGTCATTTCGGCAACCTCGGCGGCCAGTCGCTCCACTTCGTCGTTCTTGATGGTCAAGCCCATGACGCTCCCTTTGCCCGCGCCGCGCCCTTCTGCACGTACCATGCAATGTACCACCAAGATGTATTCGCTACACCACCATGCAATGTGACGCGCCGTAGATCAAGTCGAAGCGACTGACCAGCGGTAGTCGCCACGTTGCTGCGGCAACGGTTGATCGAGAGTCTGCCTCTGTCACGCCGCTACCCCATGGCGGTCGACTTCATCGTGAATGGGGAGTATCTGGTAGGGCCCGCAGTCCCACTCCTCCTAACCAAGGACGAGAGCGCTGATGACCACCTCAAACTCCATCTCGACGTCGAAAAGCGCCTCGGTTACGGCGTCTCGTTCTCGCCAAGACAGCCTGCGCGACGTGAGTACAAGCAGGTCGATATCCGATTCCGGATGATCGCGGCCGGTCGTCTTCCAGCCGAAAAGGAGCACCCGCGCGACAGGGAAACGGCTCCTCAGCAACTGAGCCGCGGCGATGATCGCATTGCAGTCTGCTCACTTGTCAAAGACCCGCTGGCCCCATGGGCCTGACGCAACCCGAGCATACGGCCTGGTCCGTACCGGCAACATGGGCCTTCAGATGGAGATAGGCGAACCGAAATAGCCTGCAGGCTCTCCCAGCAGCCGAAGCGCGTCGATCCGGATCGGATCGCCTTGTTCAGTCCAAGGTCGGATGACCTTCGCGCAGCTCTCGCGGATGATAGGCGCATGTTCCGTTCGTCTTGCAACTCCGTACCTCCCATGGTAACGTTAATGAGGCTGAAACAATGGGTAGAGTCCGCCGAGGCGGATACATCTTCGTAAGCTGGAAGGGCGATCATGCCCCGCGGCACGTCCATGTGTACCGCGACGGACGCTTGGTAGTGCGGTGGAACCTGGAGGCGCGGAGGCCTATGACCGGTCGCCCATCTCGTGCTCTCCTCAGCCTGATCGACGAACTGGAGTCGGAGGGTCTCCTTTGAAGATCACCGGGGTACGACCAAACAACCGCAAACATGCGTTCGAAGTGACAACCCCACGAGGCATGTTTCCCTATCCTTACGCCAGAACCGATCCGTCCCCGAGTTCATCGGATCCGGTTGTGGCGGTAACCATTGATGAAGAAACGGGCAGCGAGGTCTTCGACTATCGGCTCCGATCGGGACTCGAGGCCTGGGTTCA
>JAKAHF010000588.1 GCA_021815245.1 Actinomycetes bacterium | reverse complement strand
CCCTGTCGGCGCTGATGCTGTCCTCGGTCGCGGCTTCGGCCCAGAGCTACCCGACGCGGACCGTCAAGATCATCGTGCCGTTTGCGGCAGGCGGCCCGGCAGACATCTACGCGCGCTTCCTGGCGCAGCGGCTGCAGGAATCGCTGAAGCAGCCCTTCGTCGTCGAAGACCGTCCCGGCGCCGGCTCCATCATCGGCACCGATCTCGCCGCCAAGAGCCCGCCGGATGGTTATACCCTGCTGCTGATCTCGAATACGCATACGGTCAATGAGTCGCTGTTCGCGAAAAAGCCGTACCAGCTGATGCGCGATTTCGAACCGATCGCTCCGATCAATTACTCGGATCTGGTGCTGGTCGTCAATCCCTCGGTCCCGGTCAATACCCTGGAGGACCTGATCAAGCTCGCGAAATCCAAGCCCGGCGCCCTGACCTTCGCCTCATCGGGTCCCGGCACGCCCTATCACATGGCCGGGGAGCTGTTCAATGCGATGGCCGGGATATCGATCCTGCACATTCCCTACAAGGGCAGTTCCGGCGCCCGCACCGCCGTGCTCGGCGGGCCGGTGAACATGATGGTCGATGCGGTCACCACCATGAGCGGCTTCGCCAAGCAGGGCAAGGTCAAGGCGCTGGGCACCACCGGCAAGACGCGCTCCTCGGTGCTGCCCAATGTTCCGACCATGTCGGAGGCGGGTGTTCCCGGCTACCAGGCGGTCATCTGGCTTGGACTGGTGGCGCCGAAAAATACCCCGGCCGCCATCGTCGATAAGCTCAACGCCGAAGTCACCCGGATCGCCTCCTTGCCCGAAACGCGCGCTTCGATGATTGCGAGCACCTCCTCGCGATAGCGATTGGGAAACTTCTGCGGCTCGAACTCGTCGACGCTCATCGAGTCGAGCAGCAGGTGGGCCATCTTGCGCCCGCTGATGGTATAGGGCGAGATCACCTGGTCAGCACCCGCCCGCCGCAGCTTGCTCGCGGCGTCCTCGGAGTTGGCCCGGGCCACCACCATCAACCGCGGATTCAGCACCCGGGCCGAGAGGACGACGAAGGTGTTCGAGGCGTCCGAGTCGAGCACCGCGACCAGCCCCCGGGCGCGGTCGATGCCGAGCTGCATGAGCACGTCGTCATCGGAGGCGTCCCCTTCCAAGGCCGGGAAACCGGCACTGAGGACCCTCTCGACCACCTCAGCGTCGCGGTCGACGACGACGAAGTCGGCCCGAGAGAGGGCGAACTCTCTGGCGACCGCTTCACCCACGCGACCGTGCCCGCAGATGATGAAGTGGTCCCGCATCGACTCGATCCGTTTCTTCATGGCGCGTCTCCTGTAGAGGCCCGTCAACTGGCCATCGACCACGAACTGGAGCATGGAGGTCAGACCGTACGCCAGCGCGCTTACCCCTCCGAGAACGACCACCATGGCGAAGATGCGCCCGGCGGCGCTGAACGGTTTGACTTCACCGAACCCCACGGTGGTGATCGAGGTGACCGTCATGTACACCGCGTCGACCACTCCCAGGTGTTCGATCGCCATGAAGCCGACCGTGCCGATCACCAGCACGGCCGCGATCGCGGCCGTGAAGATCTCGATCCTGCGGGTCTCGCCCTGAGGCCTCATGGTCGCACCGTTCTCAGTAGTGGTAGGGCTCGCCCCGCTCGATCCGCACCGCCCGGTAGAGCTGCTCGACGACCACGCAGCGTGCGAGCTGATGCGGGAACGTCAACCGCGAGAGCGACCACGTGAGGTCCGCGGCGGCCGTCAGTTCGGGCCGGATTCCCAGCGCACCCCCCAGTATAAACTGGAAATCGCTGCGACCTCCCAGCTTGAGATCGGCCAGGAGCGCGCTCAGTTCGCGCGAAGACAGTTCGCGTCCCTCCCGGTCGAGGACGACGGTGAAGGCGCCCGGCCGCATGCGCCGCACGAGGGCCTCTCCCTCCCGCGCCAACACGCGCTCCAGCCCCTGACCGAGCGACGTCTCGGGCACCTCCACGGCTTCGAGCGACAGGTACGGCCGTAACATCAGAGCGTAGTGCTCGTACACGGCGGCGTACTCGCGCGAGAGCCGCCCGACACAGAGGAGTGTGCAGCGCACGGTGCCGGCGCGGGCGTCCGGCTACAGGAACGGGAGGTCGAACTCGTCGTCGCCCTCTGCCTGCCTGCGCAGGCGCCTCATCGAGCTGAACGCGTGGTCCCTGACGATGGTCGGCATATTGCGCCAGAGACAGATGTCGCTCTTCAGAAACCGCTCTTTGATGTCCGGCGTGCACTCCGCCGTGCACGTGAGGCAGATCTCCTCTTCGACATGGATCTTCTCGCGGCGGGGCCGTTCGCCCTCGTCCAGGCGGCGGGACGCATCGAGGAGCAGGCTCTGGACGTCGATCGAAGGGGTGATGGGAAAGGTGATGGGATGTTCGGGCAACACGAACTTGAAGGTGCCGGCCGTCCAATTCGAGAGCTGCAGTCCCTGGTCGTAGGTCTGCCGGTTGACGATCTCCTGCAGTGTCTCGCGATCGGTGTAGCCCCGGTCCAGCAACCGCAGGCCCAAGGGTTCCCGGATCGAGTCGTCCTCCTCGGAGTAGCTGAGCAGACACTCCTTCAACTGCTCCTCGGTCAGCACTCCCGCGGCCACCAGTCGGGTGCCGAGAAGGTCGTCGGAGCGGCTCGGACGGGGCGTGAAGCCATCGAGCTGGCTCAGGAGACCAAACCGGACGTCATCCTGATGGACATCAACATGCCCGACATGGATGGCATTACCGCGACCACGGAGATCACCTCTCGTCTGCCGTCGGTCGGCGTCATCATGATGTCCGTTGAAGATGAACCCGACATGCTTCGGCGCGCGA
>JAKAHF010000587.1 GCA_021815245.1 Actinomycetes bacterium | reverse complement strand
GCCGGAAGCTGGCACTTCTTGCTGCAACGCACCAAGGGGTACGGCAAGGGCGGGGTCTTCAACATACTGCGCATCGCCGACCTGCAGCGCGTCGACATGGGCATCGGCATGTGCCACTTCGAGCTGGTGGCGCGAGAGTTGGGACTGACCGGCCGTTGGGCGACGGACGTGCCGCCGCCGGCCGAGACCGGCTGGCAAGGCATTGAGGGCGTGGAGTACGTGGCAAGTTGGGTGCCGGCCGCCGGGTAGAGGGAGGAGAGTCAGGACAGACCCCAACTACCGCGCCGGGGAGGCGGCGGCCCGTGCGGCGGCTAGCCCAGGTGCCGCGCTCGCCCAGGGGTCCTCAGTCGAGCGTCCGCGCCCTCTCGCTCAGTTCCTCGTAGCGGAAGAGCCGGTCATAGTCGATCAGACCGGCAAGCGCGCCCGTGCGGTACACCGGAATGCCCTTCTCTTCGAGAATGGCCACCGGGTTCAGGCCGCCGATGACCACGAAGCCGAGGCGCCCCTCGCTGACGGGGATCTCGAGCAGCGGCTGACCCGGCCAGCCCACGAGGGAGATGGCGCCCAGGCCGACCTTGTCCATCTGGCGGCCGAGTTCCACAACATAGTCGCGGCTGTCGGCAGGCACCTCACGGAAGCTCGCCCCGATGAGGCCGTTGCCGTTGCGGGTCGCCCCCACGTAGTCGGTCATGACACTGCGGATGAAGATCTCGAGCGGGTCGAGCGTGGTGCCGTCGTAGTTGATGAACTCCGCCCAGCGGGTCGGCTTGTGGTCGCGGAGTTCCAGCAGCCCGCCGAAGCGCGAGTTGGTGGGAACGCCATGCGACACCAGCACGCCGTTCACCGTGATGGAGCAGACGGTGGCGATGCCGACCGACCCCTCGGGGATGGCCATCTGCCCCACCTGCTCTCCCGGCTTCAATAGGGCGATCAGCCTGCCCATGGCGTAGCCGGCGGCGAAGACCTTGCTCATCAGCGGAATCGAGTCTTCGAGGCGCTCACGCGGGATAACGCTCACGTTCGCCACGACGGTGCCGGTCTTCTTGGCCAGGTCGAAGTCCATCTTGTAGGTCATCTGGTCGATCTTCGCTGAAAGGATGCCTACTTTGGCGAACCCGCGGTGGCTCTCGAGCTCGTTCAGGCCGCGCTGCGTGATCCGCCGGCCATTGCGGCCCAGGTTCTCGGTGAGACCGGCCTTGTCGAGATCGAGCAAGTGGAACCGGACGGTTCGCTCGCTGATGTCGTGGCCCATCGCCGACAGTCGCTCGGTGATCTTGAGACTGCCCAGCGGTTTGTCGGCCTCGCGCAGGATGCGCAAGATGGCGGTGCGCTTCTCTTCGGCTCGTTCCTTCATGCCGGAAATCTTACCAGAACGACCTGCCATTGCGGACATTGTAGCGGCATATTTGCCGCTTACGGCAGACGGATGAGTTCGCGCAACCGGCAAAACCGCCCCAAAATGCCATGACCGACCCGGTCGCGGCCTCCGGTGTGGTTACGCACGCTTGCCGGTTTGCCGCAAATTTACCGGCATGATTGCCGCAACATGGACTCGTGTTGCAGGCATATTCGCTGCAAATATTGATGTTTCCTGTCATGATTGCTACAGTACGCGGCAACTTGATACCGTCTCGACCGGCGCTAACCGGCAATACCTGGCCGCAACGTCCGAGAAACTCGTCAAGCTGGGTTGCGTGTGTGCCATCTACCGGCCCCGGCAACCGACGGCCGCTACCAAAGGTCGACTGGGAGAAGAGTATGGAGTTGAGTGACCTCGACACAATCTTCGAAAACCGTGGCGCGGAGCCGTTCGACATCATGGAGACACTGCACGACATCCAGGGGATGTACGGCTACCTTCCTGAAGAGGCTCTCCGCCGGGTGTCTGTCACGTTCGATGTGCCGCTCATCGAAGTGTTCAGACTGGCAAACTTCTACAAGGCGTTCAGCCTGGAGCCGCGCGGCCGGCACCTGCTGACGGTCTGCGCCGGCACCGCCTGCCACGTACGGGGGGCACCCCGCCTTCTCGACGAGGTGACGGGGCAGCTCGAGATACAGCCGGGCGAGACCACCGCCGACAGGGCATTCACGCTCGAGACGGTCAACTGCCTGGGCGCTTGCGCGCTCAGCCCGGTGGTCGTCATCGACGGCGTGTACCACGACCACATGACTCCGGCCAAGCTCCGCGCGCTGCTCGGCGAAGTCCGAGACACCGATCGCAAAGCAACCGCCGGTGCTGTGGGGGTGGCAGCCAATGCCTAGACTCGCGAGTCCCGAAGCTCTCGCCGAGCTTCGCAACAACCTGCAACTCGACCTCGACTCGCGCCCGATGCGCGTCACCATCTCCGGCGGCACGTGCGGAGAGGCGTCGGGAGCGCTCAGCGTGCTCAAAGCCGTGCGCAACCAGTTGGAGGCCGCCGGACTCACCAACAAGGTGCATGTTCGCCTGACCGGCTGCCAGGGCTACTGCCAGCAGGAGCCCCTCGTCATCGTCGAGCCCCTCGATGCCCTCTACTGCAGAGTCACCGCCGACGACGCCGCCGAGATCATCTCTGAGTCGCTCGTGGGCGGTCGGGTTGTCAAGCGGCTGTGCTATGTCGACGACCGGTCGGGCCAGACCACGACCACCGTTGCCGAGCTCCCCTTCTTCGCGAAACAAGACCGCGAACTGATCGGCCGCAATCGCTACATCGATCCTTGCAACATAAGCGACTACGTCGCAGCCGGCGGCTACTCCGCTCTGGTGCGCGTGCTGACCTCTGTGCAGCCCGAAGACGTGATCAAAGAGATCGAGCTCTCCGGACTCCGTGGTCGTGGCGGCGGCGGCTATCCGACGGCGCGCAAGTGG
>JAKAHF010000586.1 GCA_021815245.1 Actinomycetes bacterium | reverse complement strand
GATGACGCGAACAAGCGATCCGTTGGAAGCGTTCAGCTCGGTCAACGAGTTGCCGTTGTAATTCGCAGCCCACACGTGGCCGCCACTCACAGCGATGGCAACTGGACCGTTGATCCGATCAGCTGGGGCACTGATAACACGTAGGGGCCAGGTCGCAACTGATGGCAACTGCTCTTCCCGCAGTTAGCCGCACGCCTCGTCGTCTATGAACATACGAAGCCGGTCTTTTAGCAGATCGAAATCAGCATCAAGCTCATGGCGGGGAAAGCGGTTGAATCGGCCGGTCACCTCGCTTGCAGCGAAGCCGAGGATGGCCGTGCTAATCAGCCGCTCGGTTCGGGCAATCTTCTCCGGACCGACCCCTGCCTCTTGTAAGGCGAGAAAGATACCGTCGCGCATTGCACGAGCACCGCTAGTGGTTGCTGGGCGGTGAAGAAGCAGCGGGAACACAGCCGGGTGGCGGTATGCCGATTCGCGTATCGCGTCGGCGATTCTGGCCAGTCGATCTACCCAGAGGAGCTCGGCGGGTGGCGCCGGGAAGTCGGTGAGCAGCCGCTCGACGAGTCCGTCGAGAAGATCGTTCTTGTCCGCGACATGCCGGTACAGGGCCATCGACGTCACACCGAGCCGCTCGGCAACCGCCTGCATGGTGACCGATTCCAGACCCTCTTCGTCGGCAATCGCGAGTCCGGCACCGAGAACACCGCTCCGGTCGATTAGCGCTGGTCGACCCACACCAGTTAGTGTACTCGATAAACTAACTTGGATGCTCTCGTCCATCAACGAACCAAGTCTGATCTCCCGCCGGACTGCCCCTCGACTCCTCGGCGTCGGTCACGTCGTGGCGGCGTTGCCATCCGACCCACGGTGGATGTGCCGCTTTACCCCGCATGTCTCGCCTATCCGCCCGGTATCCGCTACGGCTCTGATCCTCTTCGATGAGCCTCTCGTTACGGGCACGAACCGGAAATGAGGGTCGCGCACGTCGCTCGAGCGCTACAGGAGAACACCCGGCGTCTTCCGGAGCTCGCGCTGCTTCTCCTTGTCGCCGGCTTGATGAGGGCAAGCCAGAACGCTGCGCAGACCACGTTCCCGCTCCTTGGTCACGATCTGCTCGGGCTCGGCACGCCGGTCATTGGTGACGTAGCAGCTGTGTCGAGCGGCACGGCCGTGGTCGTGATGCTGGTGATCGCCTCTCGAATACCCACATCGAGGGCACGAGCCACCCTCGCCGTAGCGCTGGTGTCGATGGCCACTGGCCTGGTGCTCCTGGCCGTAGCGGATGACCTGCTTCTCTTTGTGGTCGGCACCCTCGTGCTCGGCATGGCCAGCGGGGTGGTGCCTCCTATCCTTATGACCGTCGTCTCCACCACCAAGAGCTCAGATAGCCAGAGCGCCGGGATGGCCCCCGGCTCTCGAGACCGACCCCTGGTCCTGCTTGGTCTCGTCCTGTCTGCCAGTCTGGTAGCCGGCCCCTTCGCTGAGACCGCGGCGCTCAATGCCTTTGGCGGGGATCTCCGCCTGGCTATCTGGGCGTTCGTTCCGGTTCTCCTGCTGGGCGCTTCCGTCGCCGGCGCACTGGCCCGGGCCGAAGCCAGGCAACCTCGGGGGCGCTCTGGATGGTCCGATCCCGTGCGAATGACCGGTTTTACCGTCGAACCACCACGACCGGCGAACTCCAAGGAGCAACAAAGTCCGGTCTTGAACGCAGTTGGGGGTTCCTCGCGCAACACATCCTCCGCGACGTCGCCGGATCTGGACAGCGTCGGCAGAAACACGACGCGGCGTCGTGTCGGCATTGGCGAGGCGTGGGCCTCGTGGCGCTTCCGGGTCGCCCTCCTCGCCCAAGTGCTCTACGCCTTCCCCTTCGTCGGCCTAGTGGTCTTCGGCGCCCTTCTCTCACGGCATGGTTACGGACTCGGACCGGCCGGAGCAGAAATCGCCTTTGGGGTGTTCTTCGCCTCCTCGTTCCTGACGCGCGCCGTCATGGCGTGGCGCTCGCCGATCGCGCACAAGGTTGGTCTGACCCGGGCTGCAGTTGTGCTCACTATCGTGGGGCTGGCGAGCCTCGGGCTCGGGCGGGGTCCGGGCATGCTCATGGCCGCTATGGTCGTGCTCGGGGTGCCGCACGGGCTGACGATGCCGCTTGCCAGTTCTCTCGTCGCCGATGGCCGACCCGCTTGGGAGCTACCCTCGGTCAACGCGTACATGACCGCAACGGTTCAGGCCGTGGCCATGGCGCTGCCACCCTTACTCGGCATCGCCGTGGGCACGTTCGGTTACCGGGGGACCTTCCTCATCCTGCTGGCACCAGTGTCCCTCGTCGGCTTGGCCCAGATCATCGCGGGTCGGCCGCGGGAAAAGCGGCAGGGCGAACCAGTGCAACGGTAGAGCTCCAACGGTTCGCTCAGTGTCACGCGACAGTACGGCCCTGTCAGCTGCTCTGCTCAGATCGCCGTGGGCGGGTCCACTGGGCCAGTCATGACGTGGCCGAGGGTCTCGCAGTGTTGCTGGGTGAGGGCGACAACCGCCCCGGCAAAGAGCACCCCGACCGACCGGGCGAGGTCGACGCTCAAGCCCGCTGGTCCGTCGGAGAGCACACCGGCAAGCACGGGGCCAAGGCACTGACCCGCAGCGAGGGCGACCGTCAGCCCGGCGATCGCCCGGGTCCAGTGGTGCGGCGGGAGCGCCCGGCGGGCAACTGCGGTGACAACCGACAGGAACGACCCCCCGAACAGCAGCGCCGATCCCAGGGCGGCCTCCGGTGATCGGGACACGAGCGGCAGCAGTGCCCCGATGCCGAGCACGGCGAGCACCACGGCGAGCCCGCGCCCCCCACGGAGCCTCGCTATC
>JAKAHF010000018.1 GCA_021815245.1 Actinomycetes bacterium | reverse complement strand
CTCGACGACCGCCGCCGCGATGGCGACGGCGCGCTCGGCGTCGGCCATGAGCGCGACCCCGGCGCCGGTCTTCGTGACCTTGCGCACCGGACACCCCATGTTGATGTCAATGAGGTCGGGGATCTTCGGTCGCGACAGAACGATCTCGGTAGCCCGCGCCATGGCCTCCGGTTCATGGCCGAAGAGCTGCACCCCGATCGGCCGCTCCTCCTCGCGGAAATCGAGGTAACCGCCCGTGCGCACATTGCCGTAGATCAACCCGTAGACACTCACCATCTCGGTGATGACCAAGCCGACGCCGTAGTCCTTCAGGTGCCTGCGATAGGCCGATGACGTGAGTCCCGCCATGGGCGCCAGCACCACCCGGTTGGGACACTCCACTCCCCCAATACGAAATGGCTGAGCGAGGATCGAGCCGCTCCCAGACCGTCCGGGGGTCGAGAGACGGTCCGCCGGCGGACCAGGCAGAGGTGAGTCCGCGCCCAGCATCGGGTCGCTACTGTCCTAGGAATGATTGCGGCGGTTGATGATCTCGAGACCGCGCAGAGTGAGCAGCGGGTCGAGCTTGTCGAGACAATGCGCGTGCTGGAACATCAGTGGCGACAACCCACCGGTGGCTACCGTCACCGCGTTCACGCCCATCTCTTTGCGCATGCGAGCCACGATGCCGTCCACCTGGCCGGCGAAGCCGTAGACGGCCCCAGCCTGCATCGACTGAGCGGTGTACTTGCCGATCACCGTCCCGGGATCGACCAGTTCCACCTTCATCAGCCTGGCGGCCCGAGTGGCGAGGGCATCAAGCGAGATCTCGATGCCGGGGGCGATGGCGTGACCCAGGTACTCTCCGGCAGCAGAAACGGCGCTGTAGGTCGTCGCCGTGCCAAAGCCTACGACGATGCAGGGGGTGCCGTACAGCTCCGCGCCTGCCACCGCCTGCACGATGAGATCGGGGCCCACCGAGCGCGGATCGCTGGTGAGTATGGGCATACCCGTACGCACGCCGGGGCCCACCACGAGCGGATCAAGCCTCAGCTTGCTCGACGCGAGAGTGGCGTACTCCCCGTTGAGCCTGGGCACGACCGAGGCGACCGCGAACCCGGTGAGTGTCTCGCGTGAATAGCCGTCAAGGCGCAGTAGCGAGTCGACCATGACCGCCAATTCGTCGCCTGTCTTGTCGCGCTCGGTTGCGAAACGCCAGTTGTCGACCAGCTCGTTCTCAGAAAACAGCCCCAGATGGGTCTGGGTGTTGCCGACATCCACCACCAGCAGCATCGTCTTCTCCTTCGCAGGTCACGGTCTCGAGCCCGGTCAGACCGGAGTGTCGACGGTCAAAGTCAGACCAAGGTCCACAGGCGGCGCACCCATGGTGAGTGAACTGCTCGAGATCAGGCGCACACCCGTGCCGGCGACCTCGCGTACGTTCGCCAGCGACACCCGGCCTGACGCCTCGAGCACCACATTCGCACGAAGGCCCTTCGCCACCTGCACGAGCTCGCGCAGCGAGTCGATGCCCTGGTTGTCGAGCATGATCACGTCGGCGCCGCAGGCGATGGCTTCACGCAGATCGGCCTCGCTCTCAACCTCCACCTCCACCTTGATGTAGTGGGGATGCTGGCTCTTCACCATGTCCATCGCCTTGCGCACGCCACCGGCCGCTTCAAGGTGGTTGTTCTTGATCAAGACCATGTCGAACAATCCGAACCGGTGATTGGAGCAGCCTCCATACACCACGGCCCGCTTCTCCCACACTCGGAGTCCCGGGATCGTCTTGCGGGTGTCGACAACGGTGGCGCCGGTGCCTTCGACCGCTTGGGCGAAGCGGCGCGACTGGGTAGCGACTCCCGACAGGTGGATGAGGAAGTTGAGCATCGTGCGTTCGGCGCTGAGGATGCTGCGGGCCGCTCCCTCGATTGTGGCGATCCTATCTCCGGGTTTCGCGGCGGTGCCGTCGGCGACCAGAGCCGTGAAGACAGCCTCCGCGTCGATCTCCTTCATGACGGCCTCGGCGAGCGGCAACCCACACACCACCATGTCATCGCGCGCATCGATGACGGCGCGGCCTCTCAATCCGGGAGGCACGGTCCACCGCGAAGTCACATCTCCATACCCGCCCATGTCCTCGGCCACGGCTGTGCGCACCAGAGCCAGGCTCGTCACGTCGATCACGGTCGCACCTCCAGGCCCGGCATGGAGCGTCGACCGCTCATGCCCGCGGCTCGCTCACTTCGACCACCGGTTGGCCGGTGACGGCATCGCGGTGCACGAGACTGTGCCGGTTCCAATTGACATCGTCGGTCTCGGGAAAGTCGGCGCGCAGGTGCACTCCGCGGCTCTCCTCGCGAAGTCTGGCGGTGGCCACCACCTGTTGCGCCACGGTCAGCATGTTGAACAGCTCGAGTTCCGCCACACCCAACCCCGGGGCAGTGAGCGAGTTCTGCAACTCGGCCAGCGTGTTCGCCGCCTTGTCGAGATCGGGCCCCGTTCGAACGATGCCGCACAGATCTATCATGACCTGCCCGATCGTCTCGCGGCCCTTCGCCACATTGGAGGCGTCGTTGCCCTCACGCTGTTCGTCACCCAGATCGAGCTTCACCTTGCGCACCGCGGGATCGGCCACGGCCAGGTAGCGGTTGAGGTCGCGCACCGTGCGCTCGCCGAAGACCAGACCCTCGAGGAGCGAGTTCGATGCCAGCCGGTTCGCGCCGTGGATGCCGGTGCTCGCGGTCTCGCCACAAGCGTAGAGGCCGGGGACCGTGGTTCGGCCCCATGTGTCGGTGAGCACCCCGCCGATGTAGTAGTGCGAGGCGGGCGCCACCGGGATGAGCTGCGTGCAGAGGTCGAAGCCCCGCTTCTGCAGTCCCTTGTAGACCGTCGGGAACCGCTCCTGCAGGAATGCGCAGTCGAGATGCCGGGCATCGAGCCACACATGGTCGGTGCCGTCGCGGTCGAAGATGCGGCGCATGTGCCGCACCACCACGTCGCGGGGGGCCAATTCGGCCCGGGGATGAGAGCCCACCATGAAGCGTTCGCCCGCTCGGTCGAGTAGGTAGGCGCCCTCCCCGCGTAGGGCTTCGGTCACCAGCAGTGTGGGGTTCTCCTTGCCGTAGAAAGCCGTGGGATGGAACTGCATGAACTCCATGTCGCGCATGACCGCGCCGGCTCGGTAGGCCATGGCATGGCCGTCACCGGTGGCGACGAGCGGGTTCGTTGTGCGGGCGAATACCTGCCCCACTCCGCCGCAGGCCAGCACGACGGCCCGGGCGAGGCTGACAGTCAGCTCCCCGTTGCTGTCGAGCGAGAGAGCGCCGACACAGCGGCCGCCGTCCATGAGCAGATCGAGCACGAATTCGTTCTCGTGCAACTCCACTCGGCCCCCCGAGACGAGGACTTCGGCCAACGCGCTCGCGACGACACTGCCGGTGGCGTCTCCGCCGGCATGCACCACGCGAGCCATTGAATGCGCGCCTTCTTTGCCCAGGATCAGCTTGCCGTCGCGCTTGTCGAACTTGGTGCCCAATTGGTCGAGCTCTCGGATGCGCGCCGGACCCTCCTCCACGAGCACCCTGACAGCTTCAACGTCACATAGGCCGACCCCGGCTTCGAGCGTGTCTTCGAGGTGCAGCTCAGGCGAGTCGTGTTCGCTCATGGCCGCGGCGATGCCTCCCTGCGCGAGGAAGGTCGTGGTCTGTTCGAGCGTGCTCTTGGTGATGAGGCCGACGTTCCAGCGATTCGCCGCGCCGACCGCGGCTGTCAGCCCGGCGATGCCGCCGCCCACGACCAGCACGTCGTAGCTGGAGTAGCGCACCTCGGCGCCGCGCATGGAGATGAACGGAATAGCCCCCGACTGGGCATCCACGCCCGAGCGGGCAGCCCCCGTCTGGGCAGCCGCGCCCGACTGGGCATCCACGCCCGGCGAGTGCCGCGCCCCGGGAGACCCGGCGCCGCTCACGGGCTCACCTCGACCATGCGCTGCACAGCGAGGAGCGCATTCTCACGTGTCTCCGCGTCGACGCTGACGACCGGTCCGTCGTTGCGCAGGGCCTTGAGCACCTTGTCGAGAGTCGTCATCTTCATGTTGGGGCAGATGGTCAACTCGGTGACCGGATAGTACTGCTTGCCCGGGCAGTCTTTCGAAAGCCGGTAGAGCATGCCCAGTTCGGTGCCGATGAGGTACTCCTTGGCGTCGTCGCTGCAGCAGAACCGGATCATGCCCGAGGTGCTCTCGACCGCGTCGGCGATCGCGGCGACTTCGGCGATACACTCCGGGTGCACGACCACCTTGGCGTTGGGATACTTCGCTCGCGCCAGTTCTATATCGACGACGTCTATCAGTTCGTGGGTGGGGCAGAACCCCTGCCACAGGATGACGTCGCGACCGGCCTTGCGCGCCGCCCAGGAGCCGAGATTGCGGTCGGGTGTGAAGATGATCTCCTTGTCTGCGGGGATCGACTTCACGATCTTGACGGCATTGGCACTCGTGCAGCAGATGTCGGAGAGAGCCTTGACCGCGGCGGTGCTGTTGACGTAGCTGACGACGACCGCGCCCGGATGGGCCTCCTTGAGCTCCTTGAGCCCCTCGGCGTCGATCATGTCGGCCATCGGGCAGCCCGCTTCGATGTCGGGCATGATCACCGTCTTGTCGGGCGCAAGAATGGCCGCGGTCTCGGCCATGAAGTGCACTCCGCAGAACACGATCAAACGAGCTGTCGACGAGGCCGCCTGCCGCGACAGACCCAGCGAGTCGCCCACGAAATCGGCCACGTCCTGCACTTCGGGCCGCTGGTAGTTGTGGGCGAGGATGACCGCGTCTTTCTCCTCGGCGAGGCGACGGATCTCCGCGTGAACTGCTGCCTGGTCCATGGCCCGACTCTCACTCCTTCGTGAAAGGGTTGTGGCTTTCTCCGCATTCGCGAGCCACACCTGCTGGTCTTGTACGCGCGAGAGCGTCTCCCTCACCGTCCGGCCGCTTGGCAGAACGAGATCAGGGGCCAGCTCCGCCAAGGGCTCGATCACGAATCGCCGCTCCTCCATACGCGGGTGCGGCACCCGCAGAAGCGGGTCGGAGCCCTTGAAACCATCGTACCAGAGGATATCCAGGTCTATGGTTCGAGGGCCCCAGCGCTCGAGCCGCTCGCGGCCGAGCTCGGTCTCGATGCCCTGCGTGCTCCGCAGCAACTCGGTGGGAGTAAGGGTGGTGCGGATCTCGACGACTTGGTTGAGATAGTCGGCCTGCTCCGGACCGCCGACGGGGGCGGTCTCGTAGAGGCGCGAAACTGCTGACAGAGTGGTGCCGGGCAAAGCCGCGAGCAGCGCGCGCGCCCGGCTCAGCAAGACTTCTCTATCACCAAGGTTCGAGCCGAGGCCGATGAAGACCCGGGCGGCAACCAGGGTTCAGCCCTCGAGGTCACCGCGCTGCAGTTCGACAGCAGCGCCGACGCTATCGAGCCCCCAGGCAACCGGGGGATGCGGCTTGGTGACCTGCACCCACACCTCGTCGACCGGGAACCGGCGGAGAATGGCCTCCGCGGTCGCGCGCGCCAGTCGCTCGAGAAGTGAGTAGCTCTTGACAGTCGCCACGTCGACGATGAGGTCGAGCACTTCGGTGTAGTCGACAGTGTCTTCGACCCGGTCGGTGTAGGCGGCCTCGCAGTCCTCGATGGTGAGGCGAACGTCATAGAGGAGTCGCTGACCCAGCACCTTCTCCTCGTGGCTCACGCCATGATGACCGTAGACTTCGAGTCCCTCTAGAAAGATGTCCACCGCTACCCCCGTCTGTCGTGGCCAAAAACTGCCCTGGTCAATCGAGCGGCATCGAAGTTGATGTCGACTCTGTGAACTCTGAGAATGTGCGCCCCCGCCATCGCGCCCATCACGGTCGTCGCCGCCGTGGCGGCGTCGCGGTCTTCCGCCTTGTCGATGCCGAGTATCTCGCCCAGAAAGCGCTTGCGCGAAGCGCCCAACACGACCGGGCGGCCCAACGACTTCAGCGAGTCGAGTTGACGAAGCAGCTCCAGATTGTGAGCCGTGGTCTTGCCGAAGCCGATGCCGGGATCGATCAACAGGTTCTCCTCTTTGAGACCCTGGTCGACCGCCCAGTTGAGCCTCTCGACGAAGAAAGCGTACACCTCACTGACCACGTCCACATATCTGGGATCGACCTGCATCGTTTTGGGCTCGCCAAGCATGTGCATGAGGATCACGGGACACCCGGCATCGCGGAGCACGGCCACCATCTCACGATCCGTTCGAAGCGCGGAGATGTCGTTGACCATGTAGGCCCCGTTCTCGAGGGCCTTCGCCGCCACCCGGGCCTTGTACGTGTCGATCGACACGCGTCCGGGCAGCGCATCGGCGAGGGCCTTGACGACCGGCAGCACCCTGCGCGATTCCTCCTCTTCGGGCACCGCGTCGGATCCCGGGCGGGTCGACTCACCGCCGACATCCACCAGGGCGGCGCCCTCGCCGGCCATCCGAAGACCTGTCTGTACCGCCGCCTCGGCGTCGGCGTAGCTGCCGCCGTCGGAGAATGAGTCGGGGGTGACATTCACGATGCCCATGATCAGCGGCGCCTCGGCGAGGTCGAGGCCCTCCGGGGCCATGGGTACGCTCTCACCGTAGTTCTTGAGCGCGATCTCCAACGCGTTGGCTAGGGCCTTCAACTTGAAGGGCTGCACGCGGAGCTTTGGCAGCAGGCGTTCGTACTGGGCGAGAGTGCCCATGATGAGGCAATCGGCCTGCTCGCCGCGCCACTCGTAGACTTCACGCGAGATGGCGACCTCTCCCCCTCGCGCGAGCATCTCTTGCTTGAGGATGTTCGCCGCGCGGATGCTCAGGTTGCCGATGCGCACGGCTCTGAAGAGCGCCTTACTCTCCATGATATCGATGCCCGCGATCGACCCTCGCGCGTGCTGCATAGCGGCCCTGGCTTCAACCGGGTCACGAAGGACGAGCACTTGCGGGCGACCTTCGGTGGGAATCATGGCGCCCCCGTGGTCGGATCAGTGGTTGGGAGCTTCGATCAGCGCCAGAACCTCGGCGCGGGTAGCGGCATTCGCCTGGAAGATGCCGCGCACTGCCGAGGTCACCACTCGTGAACCGGGAGCACGCACCCCTCGCATGGTCATGCAGAGATGCTCCGCCTGGATGAGCACGAGAACACCCGCGGGGTGCAGCGACTCCATCAACGTCTCGGCGATCGTGGTAGTGAGCCGCTCCTGCAGCTGCAGACGGCCGGCGACGGTGCGCACCAGACGGACGATCTTGGAGATGCCCGTTATGGCCCCGTTCTTCGAGGGGATATAGGCCACGTGAGCAACCCAGAAGAAGGGCGCCAAGTGATGCTCACAGATGGAATGGAACACGATGTCGCGCACGAGGACCATCTCCTGGTGCTTGTCAGACGGCATCGGCGCAACTATGCAGGCGAGGTCCTCTGGCTCACAGACGATGATCTCCTCGTACATATCGGCCACCCGACGAGGAGTCTCGAGAAGACCGTCGCGCTCAGGATCTTCGCCGATGCCTTCCAGCAAGAGCCTGATGCCCTGCTCGATCTTCGCTCTGTCCATGGGCATCTAGAGCCCGTCGCCACCCAGGGAGGACATCGGCGAGAGGACGCCGGTGGCTACACGGCCTTCAGGCTCGAGGCCTTCCGGCTCGCGGGAGCGCCGCTGCCGCTGCGCGCGCTTGCTCTCGGCCGCTTTGCGAGCACGAGCTTCGTCGCGCGCCTTGAACACCTCGGCCGGGTCTTCGCCGGCGATGAGGGCCTCGAACTCGTCGCGGTCGATGGTCTCCTGCTCCATGAGCAACTGGGAGATCTTGTCGAGCTCCTCGCGATGCTCGGTCAGGATGCCGCGAGCCACTTCGTAGGCTTCATCGACCACGCGGCGGATCTCGGAATCGATCTTCTCGGCGGTCTCATCGGAGTACTCCTGGCCCATGCCGTAGTCGCGGCCTACGAACGGTTGAGCCGGATCGTGACCGAAGGTCAGCGGGCCCAGATTCTCGCTCATGCCGTACTGGGTGACCATGCGACGAGCCGTCTCGGTGGCACGCTGCAGGTCGTTCGATGCACCGGTGGTGATGTCGTCGAAACGGATCTCCTCAGCGACCCGCCCCGCCAACATGTGCGAAAGCTTGTCGATGATCTCTCTCTTCTTAACCATGAACTTGTCTTCGGTGGGCAGGGTGATGGTGTAACCCAACGCCTGCCCCCGGCTGATGACCGAGATCTTGTGCACCGGATCGGCATTGGGCAAGAAGTGCGCCACGAGAGCGTGACCGGTCTCGTGGTAGGCGGTGATGAGCTTCTCCTCCTCTGAGAGGATGCGCGATTTCTTCTCAGGACCGGCGATGACCCGAAGCACCGCTTCCTCGAACTCCTCCATCTCGATGACACGCTTGCGCCGCCGTGCCGTCAGGAGCGCAGCTTCGTTGACGAGGTTGGCGAGATCGGCCCCGGTGAAGCCCGGAGTCTGGGCGGCCAGAACCTCGAGCTCCACTCCTGGAGCGAGCGGCTTGCCCTTTGCATGCACCGCCAGAATGGCCTTGCGCCCCTCGCGATCGGGACGGTCGACGATGATCTGCCGGTCGAAACGACCCGGACGCAGCAGCGCCGGGTCAAGGATGTCGGGACGGTTGGTCGCCGCCATGATGATGATGCTCTCGTTCGCTTCGAAGCCATCCATCTCGACCAGCAACTGATTGAGGGTCTGCTCGCGCTCGTCGTGACCACCGCCCAAGCCGGCGCCACGATGGCGGCCGACCGCGTCGATCTCGTCGATGAAGATGATGCACGGCTGGTTCTGCTTGGCCTGGTCGAAGAGGTCGCGTACGCGGCTGGCGCCGACGCCCACGAACATCTCGACGAAGTCTGAGCCCGAGATGCTGAAGAAGGGTACGCCCGCCTCACCGGCCACGGCACGAGCCAGGAGGGTCTTGCCGGTGCCGGGCGGGCCGAACAACAACACGCCCTTGGGGATACGAGCGCCCAGGCTCTGGAAACGCTTGGGGTTCTCGAGGAACTCCTTGATCTCGTCGAGTTCTTCGATGGCTTCATCGACACCGGCGACGTCCTTGAAGGTGATCTTGGGCTGGTCGACGGACATGCGTTTCGCCCGCGACTTGCCGAAGCTCATGACCTTGCTGCCGCCCCCCTGCATCTGGTTCATGATGAACAGGAAGATGACGACCATCAGGATGATGGGCAAAGCTGTGCCGAGAATGCCGATCCACGGGGAGCTCTTCTGGACGTCGGTCGCGTAGTCGACCTTGTTGTCAGCGAGGAACTTCTGCATGTCGAAGCCCTCCCAGAAGCCGAACTCGAAGCTCTTTGTGCCGCTGTCGGTCTTGATCTTGCCACTGACGACAAGGTCTTTCGTGAGGATGGTGACGTCTTCGACTTTGCCGGCCTGGACAGCCGCCTGAAAGTCGTTGAACGTCATCTCCTGGTTGCCCGACCCCCCGTCGTAGATCCACTGCTGTACAAAAAAGGCCAGCAAAATGACTAGAAGGATGGGAAAGGCAGCGCTCTTGAAGAACCTACTCACCTAGACTCCAAAGTCGCTCTATCTAAGGGGGAGATACTACCATAGACCCGCAGTACCCATCTTCGACGGGGTGTCACACACCCCTGCGTTAGCGGAAGTTGATCGTCACAGAAGACGGCGGGAGGGCGATCAACCCAGGTCGTCGACGACCCCCAGATAGGGCAAATTGCGGTACTTCTCGGCGTAGTCGAGCCCATAGCCGACGACGAACTCGTTGGGGATCTCGAATCCTGTGTACTGACACTCAAGCTCGGCGGTGCGGCGGCTGGGCTTTGAGAGGAGCGTCACGATAGCGAGGCTGGCCGGGTTTCGCGCCCCCAGGTTGCGCAGTAGATACTGCAGCGTGAGACCTGAGTCGATGATGTCCTCGACGATAAGCACGTGCCGGCCTTCGATATCGGTGTCGAGGTCCTTCAGAATGCGCACCACCCCCGAACTGTCGGTGGCGTGCCCGTAGCTCGAGACGGCCATGAACTCGATCTCGAGGTCGAAATCGAGACGGCGCGCCAGGTCGGCGATGAAGAAGATCGCACCCTTGAGCACGCAGACCAACACAGGTCGCTTGCCCTCGTAGTCGGCTGTTATGGCGGCCGCCAGTTCGTCGATCTTGGCCTGCAGCTCTTCCTGCGATATGAGGACCTTCACGTTCGCTCCCAGCTCAACCGTACGACAGAGGTAGTACGCCCGGTAATTCTACCCTCCTCTGCAACCACCAGGCCACACACCCAGATGATGCGCCCCCCGCTCTCCACGAGAGGCCAGGTTGCCCTCCGCGCGGCCGGCACGTGCAGATCGACGAAGACATCCTGCAGCTTGCGCGTGCCGGGGGCGCCGAACGGTCGCAAGCGGTCACCGGGACGAAACCCCCGCACCACCGCCGTAGATTCGAAGCAAGCGGCGTCGATGAAGGCCTCCCGGTCGACATCGGGCATGCTGAAGCCCCCCACGTACTCCGCCCGGATGGTGGAGCCCCGCCACGAGGCCTCCCCGGGCACCGCGAGCGGCTCCGGCAAGGGCGACCCGCCCTGCTCCTCTCCTTCTCTCTGTCCCGGCCCCGTTGCCACGGCTGTGGTCGTCTCACCGAAGGCCAGGTAGAGCCGGTCGTACTCTTTGAGAGCCCGGCAGCCGCCGGCAAGTGAACGGCGCGCCGAACCCGGCACGCTCAGTAGCGACTCGACGGCGAGGACCCCGGCGCGCGAGGCCGCAGGCCTCGCGCGCCTCTCCAACCATTCGTGCAATACCAGCCTGCGTAGCGCAGGCTCCAGGGCCACTAACCTCGAGACGCTCAGCCACTCGGCCCGCGAGAGCCGTAGAGCGCCCGTCGGGTCGTCATCGCTGAGATCACCCACCTTGTCGGGGCCCGCGACCGTCAGGGCCGCTTCGGCGACCGCCGACGCCGCGAGCAACCGCATCTCATGGGCAACCTCCGCAGCCCGGCAGGCCACCTCGACCGACCCGGGCAGGGCCGCCTCCCACGCCGGCACCACCGATTCACGTATGGCCGTACGTGCGTATCCCGGGTAGGCGTTGCCCCGGTCGCGAGCGAAGTCCAATCGGTGCTCGAGGCAGTAGTCCGCCGTTTCGACCCGCCTGCACTCGAGCAGAGGCCGCACCCAGGGCGGGTCGCACGCCGGCATCGCGGTGAACGAAGCGAGGCCCCCATACCGACCCAGCCGGTAGAGCATGGTCTCTACCTGATCGTCGGCGGTATGGCCGAGGGCGATGCGATCGCAACCCTGCTCGACGGCGGTCGCCTCGGCGGATGCGCGCCGGGCGTCGCGTGCGGTCTCCTGCACGTTGCCCTGCGTCTTTGCGATAGGCCGGTGCGCCACAGTCAGGCTGACCTCGGCGAATCCGCAAGCGCGCACCACGAGCGCCTCGTCGGCGTCGCTCTCTTCACCGCGGAGATGATGATTGATGTGCAGGGCATGGATTCGGGCGGGATAGCCCTTGCTCCCCCGGCCCGTCGCGAGCAGGTGCAACAGAGTCAGCGAGTCTTGGCCGCCCGAGACCATGACGAGACAACACGAGCCACTGGGGAACATGCCTTCGCGCAGCATCAGGTCGCCGGCCCTGCGGGTCAGGGACCGCGTGCCACGCCGAGAAGGGGAGCTACCGCGCGAAGCCACCGAGACGCCACCTCTCGTCTGATCCGGCCGGTCGCCGACCGGACCGGGACTGCCACCGAACGGGCTGGTATTGTACTACCTCGATGGAAGCGGTCATCGTCCGCTCCAAACTCCCGGAGGTCGGTTTGGGCGATTCACCACGGCATAGCGCCGTCGCCGAGACGTTCACGATCGTCTACGGCGACGACCTCCACTTCGAGCTCGGCAGGGCGAACCAGGTGCGCCAGGGTGGCGACGTGACGATCATCGCCAACGGCACCCTGCTGGCCGCCGCGCTCGACGCGGCCGAGCGCC
>JAKAHF010000017.1 GCA_021815245.1 Actinomycetes bacterium | reverse complement strand
CGTACCAACTAGTGGGACGGCGTTGCATTTTCAATCCGGTTCCTGCTCTGGAATAGAAGTCATAGAGAAGTTTTGGTGATGTAATGTCATCAGAGCGGCTGCGCTTTGTTGCACGGTGGCGCACAGCGGTGCATTTCGTGATAGCCTCATCGGTTGGCGGACGACCAGTGGAAGGACTCTTCGCCGCCTAGCCTGTACACAGTGGAGGAAACGGTATGAAAGTGCTTGCAGAAGGGGTTAATCCTCTCTTCGCCGACCCCGATCCCGACAAGGCCCGCGATTTCTTCCGACAGAAGACGCGAGCCATGGTCGACAAGCGCATGACCGCCAAGGAAGCGGTAGAGAAGTTCGTCCACGACGGCGACTACCTCGCAATCGGTGGTTTTGGCGCTAATCGCATCCCGAACGTCATCGTTCACGAGATCGTGCGACAGCGCCGCAAGAACCTCGGCTTCCTGGGCCACACCTCCACGCACGACTTCCAGGTGTTGGCTGCGGGCAAGGTCTTCAACCGCGTCGATTCGGCCTACATCGTCGGCCTCGAAGCACGCGGCCTCTCCCGCAACGCCCGTCGCTATATGGAATCCGGCGAGGTGCAGGTCACCGAGTGGAGCAACTACGCGCTGGCCGCCCGTCTGAAGGCCGCCGCTGAGGGAGTCTCGTTCGGTCTCATCCGGTCGATGCTCGGCACCGACACGTTCAAGATGTCGGCGGCCAAGGAGATCATCTGCCCATTCACCGGCAAGAAGTTCGTCGCAGTGCCGGCCATCTGGCCCGATGTCACCGCGATCCACGTGCACACGGCCGACATGTATGGCAACGCCGTCATCCGCGGCATCTCGGTCGCCGACCTCGAGCTTGCCCGCGCCTCGAAGCGCCTCATCATCACCACCGAGCGCCTCGTGCACAACTCGGTGATCCGTGACGATCCCACCGGCACGTCGATCCCGTTCTATCTGGTCGACGCTGTGGTCGAAGCCCCGTTCGGCAGCTATCCCGGCAACATGCCCTATCTCTACTTCTCAGATGAGAAACACATTGCCGAGTGGCTGGCGGCTGAGAAGGACCCGGTTGAGTTCGAGAAGTTCCTTGACTATCACATCTTCGGTGTGGCCGACTTCGAGGAATACCTCGTGCGTTGCGGCGGCCTGAGAAGGATGGAGGAGCTGCAGAAGCTCGAGAACGTGGTCGACGGCCAGACGGACGCCTGAGGCGAAGGAGCTAGTTGAGATGGCACCCGAATACAACATGATGGAACTGATGATCTGCGTAGCGTCCAGGTACCTGGAGAACGGCAAGACCGTTGCTGTCGGTACCGGCGCTCCGTGTGCCGCTGCCATGCTCGCTCAGAAGATGGCCTCCCCCGACCTGGTGGTGCTTTTCGAGGCCGGCGGCGTCGCGCCCCTACTGCCCAAGATGCCTATCTCGGTGGGCGATTCGAGCACGTTCTACCGCGCCGTCATGGCCGCGGGCATGGCCGAGATGATGACCACGTGCGCTCGTGGCCAGGTCGACTACGCCTTCCTCGGCGGCGCCCAGATCGACAAGTTCGGCAACATCAACTCGACCTGCATCGGCGACTACCACCACCCGAAGGTCCGCTTTCCGGGTAGCGGTGGCGCCAACGACTTCGCCTCGCTCTGCTGGCGCACCATGATCATGACGGTTCACGAGAAAGCCCGCTTCGTTGAGAAGTGCGATTTCATAACCTCGCCCGGCTTCCTCGGCGGCGATGGCGGTCGTGAGGCTGCCGGCCTGCCCGAAGGCGGCCCCTACAAGATCATCACCGATCTCGCGGTCATGGGTTTCGACCCCGAGACTCACGAGATGATGGTCGAGTCGCTACACCAGGGCGTCGAGTTTGAGAAGGTGCAGGCGGAGACCGGCTTCAAGCTCGGCTGCGCGCCCGATTGCGGCCGTACCGAGCCGCCGACGGCCGAAGAACTGCGCATCCTGCGCGAAGAGGTCGACCCGCTGAAACTGGTCATCGGCCGAGGGTAGAAGCGCCGCCCGATTCCCCGTGGTCGCGCGTGGCGACCGCACATGCTAGGTACGAACAGGGGCCGCCCCGACGAAACGTCGGGGCGGCCCCATCCTTTGTGTCGCGCCTGTTTGTCTGGTGCCCGATCAGGCGTGCATCGCGCCGGACTGTGCATACATGAGGTCGTCGGCGATCTTCACCAGCCTCTCGCTTTGCTCGGGCGCATCGTGGCAGACTACGGCTCCGATGCTGAACGTGACCGGCCAGCCTCCGCTCTCCATCGCTTCGAGCAGCCGGGCTCGGGTCTTCGATATGACCACCTCCGCGGACGGCTGGTCTGTCTCGGGGAATAGCATGGCGAATTCGTCGCCTCCCAGCCGGGCGATCACATCGCTGCCGCGCAGATTCGCGCGCGCCGTGGATACGACCGCCTGAAGAACCGCGTCACCCTCTAGATGACCTACGGAGTCGTTGACGGTCTTGAAACCGTCAAGGTCGAAGTATGCGAGTGTCAACGGATGGCCGTAGCGCGCGAGCCGGCGCAGTTCGTTCTCGAGGATGGCGTAGAAGTGCCGCGAGTTGGTGGCTCCAGTGAGTTCGTCGACACTCGAGAGTTCCGCCAGTCGGAGCATGGCCGTGCGGAGCGCTGCCAGCAGGTACGTGATGATCACGAAGAACGCGAGGCGGATAAGGGTGTTCCAGAGAGCGATGGACACATGCGAATACGCGTGTCCCGCGGCAAGATCGGCGACAAGCCATATCGCGGCTGAGAGCGACGCGATCGTCAAACCCAGGCGACGGCCTGCTCGCCCTCAAGTGGGGCCGATTCAGGCTCGGTCGTGGCTCGCCGACCGACTACGGGTACCAGGGCAGGCGCATCGCCAGGGCGCGAAGCCGGGGAGAGTAGATGACGCGGGCCTTGGCGGTCTTCGCCATGATCCGCCGGGCCGCGGGGGAGAAGTAGCGCCCGTAGGAGCTGCGCGGCGAGGCGGAGGCGATGGCTTGACCTGCCGCCGCGCCGCTCAGCAGGGCATAGGAGATCCCCTCGCCGCTCGATGGGCTCACCAGACCGGCCGCCTCCCCAACGAGGAGCACGCGGTTGTCGCCGGCATGGAGCTCGGCCCGCGAGCGTGGCCTCGTGAGCCGCCGGGCGGTGCGCGGGGCCACCTCTTCACCGAGTCCGAGCGACGACCGATACCACGACACCACGCGGTCGAACCGCTCGCGCGCGCCCAGGTGGTCCTCGAATGCGCACCCCACGAGTACCCGGTCGCCCTTGGGCACCGCCCAGGCGTAGTAGTCGGTGAGCGAACTGGCGAAGAGCACCACGTGGAGGGGATCACCGGCGCCCGCGCGTCCGCCCTGCCAGGAGCCGGTCTCCAATGCGGCCTGCATGGCCACCATCGTCGTGGGCAACCGGTGGGAGCCGAAATAGTGCCGCCGGACGGTGGAGTTCGCGCCGTCGGCGCCGCTGAGGCGTCTCGCGTTCACCTGGACCGAGCCGGCGCCCGTGCGCAATAGGACCTTGCCTCCCCGCGTGCCGCAGAAGCGGGTCTGCAGAGCCACTTCGGCGCGTTCGCCCGCCAGCCGAAGGAGCCATGCGTCGAAGCTGTCTCGATCGAGGTTTGTGTAGTCGCGGCGGTACGATTGATCGCGGCCGCTGTCGAGATCGTAGGCGTGCACGAAGCGGGGTTCGGGCAGTACGCGCAAGGAATCGGGTAGAGCGAGGCCGAGTGACTCCAGCGCCGCGTGAGCGCCGGCTGTGAGCAGTCCGCCACAACAACGCTCGCTACCCTCTCGGGAGCGGTCGACGAGTAGGGCCTTGCAGCCTGCAGGAAGCGAGAGGGCGGCGGCGCAGCCCGCCACTCCGGCGCCCACGATCACCACGTCGTAGGAGTCACCAGGCATCGTCGTCAGGGCGGCGATCGCTTGGAGCTCCTACAAGAGCTCCAGGAAGCTCTCCATGGCCTGTCGCGATTTGTCCTGCTGGGCGCCCGGCCGGGACAGAGCGTCGCCATCAATCGCCAAGAACGGGATGCCGGCCTGCATGAAGGCCGCACGCACCACGGGGAGCGAGCCCAGCCCGTGCCGGCAACCCCAGTGGTTGAAATGCACCGCTCCATCGACCTTGAGTTGCTTGGCCAGGGCGACCGTGAGCCGGGCGCGCCGGGCCGACGTCCCCCAGAGGGTGTTGTCGGTCAGCCGCCTGGCCAGTCCCGGGAAGGGATCGTCGACATCGACGGTCTCGTAGTGCATCTGGCCCATCTCTTCGAAGACGACGGCGGCGCCGTGCTCACCCAGCATGGTGAAGATCTGATCGTCGTGATGCGGCACCGTGTGCAACCAGAGCAGGCGTTTGAGTCTGCCGTTGCGTCCGGGGACCACGGGCATCAGGTCGCTGCGGCCACGTTCGTTCAGCAGGCGCTCGAAGTCCTTCGCGCCCTCTTCGGTGCCCCACAGCAGCTGGCCGAGAAAGACGACGGCGAACGTCTTGCGCCCGTCCATCTCGAGTCTGCCGGCGAGTCGCTCCTGCATGAGGTGGCCCCAAGCGGCCGAGGCCCGGTTGGAGAGCTCGACGGCTTTCTTGAGGTTTGGCTTTTGCCCGGTCCAGCGGCCGATGTCGTCGTGCAGTTGGCGGAGTTGTTCGGCCACGTCGGCGACGACTTCGGGCGGGGCCTCACCTTCATCTGGGGGCAGCGGCACCCGGATCTCGCGAAACGGGACCCCGTAGCGCACGGCCAGCATCTCGAGGAGACACTCCTTGCCGAGACAGAGCGGCGTGGTGCCGAGGCACATGGTGGGTGGCGGTAGCATGTCGTTCTCGACGGCGGCGAGGGCGATGCGGTGGTAGCTGCACACGTCGCGGGCCAGCGGCATGCGGGCAGCGGCGGCGTCGAGCGGGTCGCGGAGGTCGGTGCCGGTGAGAGTGGCCGAGCCGAGCTCGGGGATCATCGGGGTGATGCCGTACGAACTCAGCAGTTCGGTGGGGAAGAGGTACGAGACCCATGGCACGATCGCGCCGGGCTTGAACAGGTCGAGCGACGCGCTCAGCGCGTGCAGATCCATGTACTTGCGGGCGGTGCGGGCCTTCATGGCCGCCCACCGGGTCTGGGCGAGGAAGGCGGTGCGGATGAGCGACGCGCTGAGGCTGTCGCCGGTGACGTCGGCCATGCCGGGCATCAGTGACTAGTCCTCCTCGTCGAAAAGGTCGTCGCTCAAATCGTCGTCGAGCACGCGGGTCGAGACCCCGCCGGAGGCGGATGGCGACTCGCAGTCGAATCCGCAGGTGGGAGCGACCGCCGCGGGCGAAAGCACCTCGCGGTGATCGCGCAGCAGGTCCTCGTCGAGAAGCTGGGCCTCGAGGAACGCCTCCACGCGGGTACGCAAGGGCCCGGTCGCGTCAAAGGGGAAGTCCACCTCGATCTCGAGGTATGGCAGATCGCGCCCGCGGGCCAGTTCGGCCACGAGAAGCGAGTCGTATGCCCCGGGGTCGCAGAAGCTCTGCCTCGCGTAGATCACCGACGAGGGCTGAACCTCGTCGAAACGGCGCACCAGGTAGTCGCGTCTCGCCATGGTCGAACGACGGGGACACAGGCCTGTCTGCAGCAATCTGGCCGCCAGGACCTCGTAGTCTTCTGAGACCTTGCCGGCGCTATCCTCTCCGGCAGCCAGCGCCTGCCAGCGATCGGGCGAGGTGCACGATTCGAGACCGGCAACCTGCGCGCCGAGGTGAACGATGAGCCGGAGAAGAGAGTTGTCGGTGAGGGGTCCGGCGACGACGAACACTCCGCCTGAGGTTCTCGCTGCCGGATAGTCGACCTCGGGAGGCTCTTGGTCCGCTCGGCTCTGGGCGATGTCGCCCGTCGGCGCGCTGTCCGCCCGTTGCAGCCACCGCGCCATGTCGCGCAACGTGCCCGCTACCGTCTGTACGACCCCATCCTCCGATGAGCGAGGCAGCGGTAGCACGAAGACCCTCTTGGGGTAGGTGGCCGCGAGCAAGTCGCCCATGCGCCGGGCGGCGTCGCAACCACCGGGTACGATCAACCGGTCGTCGGGTCCGGCGCTGCCGGCCGAGCCGAAAAGCTCGTCGGCGGCCGCCACCAGTTTGGTGACGTAGGGGCAGGTCATGGGATGCACGCTGAGCGCCTCGCGCCTCGCCGGCGCGTTGGGGTCGCGAAGATGGTTACCCAGCCAGCGGGGCGTGTAGCCGTTGCCGACCAAGACGTCCAGCGGAACCAGATTGCAGGTGTAGTAGCAGGTGAGCATGCGAATCCATGACAGGTTATGGCCCCGAGCCGCCGAATGCAAGGCCCACATGTGGCGCGAGCTCGCCGCGGCGCGCCGCGGCGAACCGTTTCGGCCGCCCAGACAGCGCGCCAATTTCGGTATTGCGGTACCACAAAATGGTATGGTATAAATGCCTGAGAGCAATGGGCTATTCTCATCTGGAGGCGACGCGGCATGAACAAAGTGTTCCCGAGTGCTGAAGCCGCCATCTTCGACATCGAGGATGGAGCATCCATTCTGTGCGGTGGATTCGGTCTATGTGGAAACCCCGAGAACCTCATCCGTGCCCTCTATGAGAAGGGCGTGAAGGGCCTGACCATCATCAGCAACAACTGCGGCACCGACAAGTACGGCCTCGGCGTGCTGCTGCAGAGCAGGCAGATCAAGAAGATGGTCTCGAGCTACGTGGGTGAGAACAAGAACTTCGAGCAGCAGTTCCTGAGCGGCGAGCTCGAAGTGGAGCTGTGCCCTCAAGGCACCCTCGCCGAGCGCATCCGCTGCGGCGGCGCAGGCATCCCGGGCTTCTACACGCCGACCGCCGTCGGCACCATGCTGGGTGAGGGCAAGGAGGTCCGCGAGTTCGACGGCCGCGAGTACCTGCTCGAGCGTGGCATCCGCGCCGACTTTGCCATCGTCAACGCCTACAAGGGCGACCGGCTGGGCAACCTCGTCTATCGTAAGACGGCCCGCAACTTCAATCCGCTGTGCGCGACCGCCGGCAAGATCACTATCGCCGAGGTCGAGAACCTGGTAGAGGTGGGAGAGCTCGATCCCGAGGAGATCGTGACCCCGGGCATCTACGTGGATCGAATCATCAAGGGCGAGCACTACGAAAAGTGGATCGAGAAGCACACCACCCGGCCCAAGCCGCAGGCCTGAGCACCGGCCGCTATTCATAGGAGACGATCATGGCACTTACTCGTGAACAGCAGGCCAAGCGTGTCGCCGCCGAGTTCAAGGACGGCTACTACATCAACCTCGGCATCGGCATGCCGACGCTGGCCAGCAACTATCTGCCCGAAGGGCTCGACATCTTCATCCATTCTGAGAACGGCATCCTTGGCGCGGGTCCCTATCCCTATGAAGGCGAAGAGGATCCCGACCTGATCAACGCCGGCAAAGAGACCGTGACCGAACTGCCTGGCACCAGTTACTTCTCCAACGCCGACTCGTTCGCCATGGTGCGCGGTGGGCATCTCGACGCCACCGTGCTTGGTGCCATGGAAGTGTCGGAGAAGGGCGATCTCGCCAACTGGATGATCCCCGGCAAGATGGTCAAAGGCATGGGCGGCGCGGGCGACATCGTCGTGGGCGCCAAGCACGTCATCATCATGATGGACCACTGCACCAAGGACGGCTCACCCAAGATTCTCAAGGAATGCAGCCTGCCGCTGACCGGCAAGAAGTGCGTCAACCTCATTGTGTCCGACCTCGCGGTGATTCAGGTAACCAAGGAAGGCCTCGTGCTGCTCGAAGTCTGCCCCGGCATGACCGCCGAGGATGTGCAGAAGGTCACCGAGCCGAAGCTCATCGTCAGCCCCGACCTCAAGACCATCGAGGTCTAGCAGGCTGCGTCGCACTGGAGCTATCGCCCCCGGCGCGCGCCGGCAAATCGCGCGCCGGGGGCGTAGCATCGCGCCCCGGGTCTGCTAATCTGTCGCCATGAAGGCATTCCTGCGGTTTTTGCTGGTGCTTCTGTTGGTGGCCGTGTGGATCGGGGCGGTCGTGTATCCCAATCCGCGCCCGTTCGTCGAATCCATCGCGCGCCTGAAACATCCGCCTGTCGACGGCGACGCCGCCGCGGGTCTCGCGGCCCAGCTACCCGACGACTATCAGGCGGTGGAGGACTTCGTCGCCGGCTACGTGCCTTGGAAACCCGCCTGGACCGTCTACAACCTGCCCTGGTACTTTCCCACCGTCGCCGAGATCGTTCGCGACAAGGCGGGCGACTGCCAGGCCCAGGCGCTGCTCATGGCGAGCATCCTCGAGGCGAAGGGCATGCCCTACACCCTGATGTACTCGTTCGACCATGTCTGGGTCGACTATCCCGGCCGGGCGGTGACTACACTCGAGGATCCGGCTACGTCGTTCGTCAGCGACGAGGGGGGCGGTTGGCTGGCGAGTCTGCCCGACAAGTTCCCCATCGGGACGATCATCAAGGTGCGGGTCGCCTACCACTGGACGCCCATGCCCTTCCTGCAGAAGTCACTCATCGTGCTGGGAGCGCTCGCCATCCTGGCGGGAGTCGAGCGGCGCTTCTTCATGCGCATCGCCCGCTGGTTCGGCCGTCCGCGCTCGCGGGTCGCGCAGGCGCGAAAGGTCCCGGCCGCCGAGTCTCGTTGATGCCGCGCCGGCCACGGGCTCCCGCGTCTGTCAGAGTCGCGAGAGGGCTTCGGCGATAGCCTGCTTGTGTTCGGCGACGTAGGCGTTCGCGGGCTCGCGTCCGCATCGGCGGCAGACCGCGTCATATGTCGAGTTGATCGTCGAGCACGAGTGGCAGCGATAGTGCTCCCGCATCTCCTCGAGCCAGGTCTCGACGCCGGCAGTGCGGATGCGGTCGAGATTCCGCCAGAGCTCGATGCGGTGGGGTCTTTCGGCCTGGAACTCGCGCAGCCGCTCGCAGGGATAGTCGGCGCACTCTCCGCAGAAATCGTGACCCCGCTCGGTGGCGCAGGCGAACAGCGTGCACTCCCGGCAATAGGGCGTGCGGACCGTCGACCGGCACCCATCGCAGTGGATCTGCTCCACCGGGACTCCCCAGCGGTCGGCGATAACCTTCAGCCGCGCAGGGTCTTCGTGACTGGCGATGAAGATGCTGCAACCGGTGCAATAGAGTCCACAGATCGCCGCCTCAACGGGTACCCGACCTTCTCTCCCATCCGATGTGGGCTCGCTCATGGCAGTCCCTCCTCGAAGAGGCGCATGAAGTTGCCGTAGCAGATCTTGTCGACCTGCGACGGTTTGAGACCGGCTTGGCGCAGGAGCCGGCCGATGCGCGGGTAGTCGGCGACCCCGTTGAAGTCGGCCGGCAGGGTCTCGATTCCGTCGAGGTCGCCACCAAGACCCACGGCATCCTCGCCACCGACGTTGACGGCGTGCAGCACGTGGTCGACAAGCAGATCGAGCTTCGGCCGCGGGATCACCGCCACCGCCTCTGAGAACTGCTGCATGGCCTCGTCGCTGCCGGCGATGAGGGCCTCTCTGAACTGATTATTGAGCGGAGTCTCGGCATCGAGGTAGCTCTTGGAGAGGAACGCCGGGGCGAGTGTGATGCCGATGACTCCACCACGTTCGGCCAGTGCCCTGATCATGTCGTCGGTGAGATTGCGCATGCTCGGGCAGAGGTCGCGGCAGTTGCTGTGGCTGGCGAGGAAGGGTCGCCCGGCCACCTGGCACACGTCCCAGAAGGCCTTGTCGGAGGCGTGCGACACGTCGACCAGAATGCCTCGTTCTTCCATGGCGGTCACGAGGTCGGCGCCTTTGCGCGTGAGTCCTCCGCCGTCGTCGTATGTCGATCCGACGAACTCGTTGTCGCCCCAAGCGAGGGTGATGAGGCGCACACCGGCTTCGTAGAAGATCTCGAGCCTGTCGAGGTCGCCTTCGAGTGGATCGGCCCCCTCGAGACTGGCGACTACCGCGCTCTTCGGACGGCCGTCGGGCGCCGCGTTCTCGAACATCGTAGCGTTGCGGTCGCCATCTTCGGTCAGGCGGCCGGTCTCGGGTTCGGCGGCCACGGCCTGCCTGCAGGCGGCGCCGACCTCGGCCCCGGTCTTGGCGAGGAAGAGGTACTGTGCGTAGTGCTCGCACAGGCTCACCACCTCCTCGACCTTGCCGATGCCGGCCTCGAAGACGTCGTCCTTGTACTTCTGGCTCCACGCCCACGACGCGAACACCTGCGCGCAGATGCCGGCGGAGCGAAGACCAGGCAGCGTGATGTGCAGACCGCCCGTGCCTTCGGCGCCGTGACCGGGCAGACCGTGAGCGCCATCACGGGCGCCGGTCATGAAGTCCGCCGTGCCCTCCCAGATGGGGCCTATGGTGTCGCAATGGGCATCGAAGAAGGGCATGGCGGTCGACCTTTCTCTCTAGGGCCGTGACTGCATCAGTCGTGTTGCGGCCCCGATTGCGCGAGCCGGCTCTCGAGTTCCGCGACCCGGGCGCGAAGCTTCGCCAATTCGTCGTCGCCGGGTCGGCAGCCGCCATCGGGGCCTTGGCCGGAAGCGGTCTCGCCGGCCTCGGCGAACAAGTCGGCCGGTTCGGGCCATCCCGCCTCGATCGACTCCATCGACACGAGCGGGTGATAGTCGTTCTCTCGCACCTGCAGCCCGAGGATGTCCCAGCGGCTGTACAAGCCGGTGATGTTGATGATGCCACGGGCCATCTCGTTCAACTTGAGGTCGATGTCGGCATAGACGATGGTCTCCTGATCGCGCACCGGACCCGCGACCACTTCACCGAACGGATTGATTATCGCGCTTCCGCCGAAGCTCTGGTAGAAGTCGGTGTTGGGATAGAAGTCGGTGGGCCGCTTCTCGGGCGGGATGTAGTTGGCGGCGAGGACACACCAGCAGGCGCCGGAGACTGCCATGGCGGTGGTCATGGCGGGAGTGACCCAGGGGAGTTCCTCGGCTCCGCCGAGATATCCCGGCCAGCAGGAGCAGTTCACCTTGGTTCCCTGTACGATGTAGCACTGCTTCAGCAGCGGCTGGTCGTGCTCGCCACAGATGAGTCCGCTGATCTTGCCGAAGTCCATGTCGTAGACGCGCAGGTTGCGACCGCCGTCGCCACGGGTGTGGATCATCAGCTCCTGCACGGTGATGTTGATCTTGCGGTGCACGCCGAGAATCTCGCCGCGATTGTTGATGTAGAGCAGGGAGTTGTACTGCCGGCCGGCGTAGAGCCGGTCGCGTTCGTTGATGCCGATGACCAGGTTGGCGTTGGCCTGGCGGGCGGCTCGGCAGAGGATGTCGGTCTCCTCGCTCGGCACCTCGATGCCGTGGCGCAGGTACTCCGCCCAGATGCTCGTGTACTCCGGGCCGTGCTTGAGGTCGATGGCAAAGTGGCAGTAGCCGGGGATGTGCAGCTCGGGAAAGACGATCAGCGTGGCTCCGTTCGCCGCGGCTTCTTTGATCTTCGCGACCACGTTGGCGAGCGTCGCCTGCGAGTCGAAATAGACGGGCTTGTCTCGGTACTCGGGCGCGGCCTGTACTGCCGCCGCCGTGAACTTCGGGTACTCCTTCAGCACCTTGGCATCTCCTTGGTCGGCTCCTACAGGAGTCTGTTCGTGCCAGCTGAGCCCTGGCAGGCCGCCGGTGCGGCAGCCTCTCACGTTCGAGTCTACCTGATTGCTGACGCGTCGCCAGAGCGGTGTCACTACGTCTCGACGATCAACTCCATCAGCAGACCATCAGCCCACGAGCCGTCAGGCAACCGCTCGTAGCGCCGCATGATGCCGACCTTCTCGAACCCGAGACTCAAGTAGAAGCGTATGGCGTCTTCATTCGCGGCGGACGGGTCGACCGTCAGGCGATGGTGCCCCCGTTCGTCGACGAGATAGGTGATGAGAGTCCGCAACGCGTCCGCCCCGTAGCCTTGCCCGTGATGCGGAGCTCCCAGGGTGATGTCTAGCGCGGCGAAGTGATAGTCCGGATCGGTCTGTTCGCAGAAATCCACCATGCCCGCGAACACACCGTTGACCTCCACCGCGAACGCTTCCACCGAGGGG
>JAKAHF010000585.1 GCA_021815245.1 Actinomycetes bacterium | reverse complement strand
AGGCTCCTCTGGTGATCGCGGCCGACGGCACCCTGTCGCTGCTGGCAAAGGGAGCGGGCCTGCACGGCGGATTCAAATCGGAACATCTCGCCCTTGGCGTGCGGGCGCTCTTTCTTCTCAGCGAAGACGAGATCAACAGCCGCTTCGGCCTCTCCGGCCGGGAGGGGGCGACCCAGGAGTTCTTGGGCTGCACAGAGGGAGTGCGCGGAGGCGGATTCATCTACACGCAGACCGACGCCATATCTGTCGGTCTGGTCGTGCATCTCGACTCGCTGAAAGAGAAGGGAATCGCGCCGTACGACCTTCTCGAACGCATCATCGCGACGCCTCCCGCGGCTCCGTTCCTGCGGGGCGCCACACTGGTCGAGTACTCCGCCCACCTGCTTCCCGAGGCAGGATTGCACATGGTGCCCCGACTGTCCGACGACGGACTGCTCGTGGTGGGCGACGCAGCGGGACTCTGCTACACCAACGGGCTCATCCAGGAAGGGATGAACCTGGCCATGACATCAGGTTTGGCTGCCGCGGAGGTGGCCACCGCCGCCCTGGCCGAGGGCAACGTCTCAGGGGGACGGCTCGGGGAATACCGCAAGCAACTCCAACGGAGTTTCGTGCTGCGCGACCTCCATACGTACGGACGGGCTATCGGGTTCATGAAGACCGACCGGCTGTTCACCACCTATCCCACCATCGTCGGGCGGCTGATGGAGGATCTCTATCGCTCCGACGGCAAGCCGAAGATCAGAATCGCGCGACTCGCCCGCCAGGCGGCGAAGGGCCATATCTCGCTGCGGCGACTGGCCGGCGACGGCTGGCGTGGAGGGAGGGGCTACCTGTGATAGTCGACGACCTGTTCGACCTGGTGAGCTACCGCATCCATCCGGAGCCGCACATCGTGCTCAAGCCGGAGGTGTGCCGCGACTGCTCGCACCGGGCCTGCACTTTCTCGTGTCCAGCGCGCTGCTATACCTATAGCGAAGAGCGCGAGCGGGTGGATTTCGCCTACGAAGCCTGCCTCGAATGCGGCACCTGCCTCATGGTGTGCGACCGCGAGGCTCTCGATTGGAACTACCCTCCCGGAGGCCACGGTGTCCGCTTCAGGACGACATAGGGTGGTGCCGGTCATGAGGACGGCAAAGCCATGAGGGTGCTGGTCTTGCTCGGGACGGGCGTGGACGTTCGAGTGGCGCCGCAGCGCGACCCGCGGAGCGGGCGCGTGCGCGAGGAATGGCTTGTGCGCGAGATCGATCCCGCCGGCGCGCGGGCATTGGACCTGGCCCTCGATCTGAAGACGGCGGCCGGCATTGCCGGCGACGATGCCAAGGTCGAGGTCACCGCCGCCCATCTCGGCCCCGCCTCGGGCGAGTTGTGGCTGCAACAGGCTTTGGCGCGCGGTTGCGACCGGGCTATTCGCATCTGGGACGAAGAAGCCGAAGGATTGCACGCGGCCGGTGCGGCGGTGGTACTGGCCGCGGCGGCGCGGGCGGCCGGCTTCGACTTGCTGATGACCGGCACCGAGGGGGTCATCGACTCCGGCGGGCAGCTCGGCCAGCTCGTGGCGGCGCGCCTGGAGGTGCCGTGTGTCACCCAAGCGCTTGAGATCCACGGTCGTGGAGGGGGTGTCGCCATCGAAGTCACCCGGGCGTTGGAGGGTGGCTATCGGGAGAGGGTGCGGGCGGCGCTGCCGCTTGTCGTGACGGTGACGCCCCCGGCCTTGGGGGGCGAGGACTCCACGGCTATCCCTGCGAGGGCTCTCCTGGCCGCGCAGCAGTGTGACCTGCCGGTGTGGGATCTCGCCGATCTGGGGGTGCCTTCCGAGGAGGTTCACAGGGCTGAAGCGACCTTGAGCTACGGTGCGCCCCGGCCGCGCCGGCCGAGACTGAAGCCCATCGCCGCCCCCGACCCGGCGTTGCCGGCCTTCGACCGCATCCTCAAGCTCATAGAGGGGACGGTCAAGCGGCGCGAGGGGCGAGTGGTCAGGGACACGCCTGAGGCGGTCGCGCAGGAGCTATTCGCTACCCTGCGAGATGAGGGCTGGCTCGATCATCTGCGACCCGCCGGCATGTCGGGCTCCCCGGTCGAGACGCCGGGCACCGAGCCGGCTATCCCCGGGATGGCCGCGGAGCCGTGATCCCGCTCGAGTACCGGCTGCGCGACGGGGTCGGTATCGAAGAGCGGCCCGGCGAGGCGTGGCGTGTGGTCTCGCAGCTTCCTCTCGCGGTCCTGAGCGTCAACGCCGCCGCCGCCCGACTGCTCGAGCTGACGCGTCCCGGCATCGGGGTGGCGCGGCTTGCCGGTGAGCTCGGCCTCTCCGAAGAGAAGACGCTTCTCATCTGCGAACGGCTGCGTCGCCGAGGCGTCTTGGACGTGACCCCCAGGAAGGTCGAAGCCGGTTTCGAGCCGTCGGTCAGCGTCATCATCCCCACGAGGGACCGAGCCGGTGACCTTGCCGACTGTCTGGATGCCCTGGACCGGATGGACTACCCGCGTGACCGAGTGGAAGTCATCGTCGTGGACGACGCTTCGCTCGAGCCGGATGCCGTAGCGGATGTTGTCGCCCGGCGCGCGGCGAGACTCGTCGCCAACCACGAGAACCGCGGCCCTGCCTACTCGCGCAACCGGGCGGCGCGTGAAGCGCGCGGGGAGATAGTCGCCTTCATCGACAGCGACTGCGTGGCCGGTGGGTCGTGGCTGCGCGAACTGGTAGGCTTCTTTGCCTGGCCCCGGGTGGGGGCGGTCGGGGGGAGGACACTCGGCTACTACACCGACTCGCCACTCGATCGCTATGAGCAAGTCTCTTCGTCGCTCGACATGGGACCGCACCTGCGGATCGAGGCGGAAAGCACCGACACCTTCTACGTGCCCACGT
>JAKAHF010000584.1 GCA_021815245.1 Actinomycetes bacterium | reverse complement strand
GGCTGCCGGAGATGCGGCTCTTGTTGCAGGGCCACCTGCCGGCACGGCACTCGAACTGCCAGCTGAGCCAGAACCGCATGCCGCCAGCGCTGCTGCGGTCAGCCCAACCAGTGCGGTGATCCCGGTCGCGATCATCGCCGAGCGAGCGCTTCGCAATGTCACGAAGCTCCTCCGGTCAGGACGTGTGGCTGCCATGGTCGGTCGGCCCGCTGGCGCCGGCGCGGAAGTTCGCCTTCACATAGACCTGAATGATTCCCTTCTCTCCAGCTTCATTGCCCATCTGAACGCTAACGCGGAACAGGTGGGCGCCGTCCATTCCCGCATGCATGCCCATCGGAAGAGAAAACACGAGTGGCACTTCTTCACCGGGCGTGACTTGCGTTGCCTTGAGGACCGGATCTGATGGACAACAGCCTTGCAGTACTTCGATTTCTGGCCTTCCCAGGAACACGGTACTGGTCCCCGTGTTCCGCAGCTTGAACGCGTGAACTACCCCAGCATCGAGTGGATAGGTACCAAGATTGACAGCAGGCTCGGGTACTTCGACACCGAGGACAACGTAGGGTTCTTTTGGAATTGGCGTCCCCTGAGCGTTGTAAAAGACCTTTTCCATCGCGTCGGGCGGATTGGAAGCGCTTGTGCTCCCGACCAGGGAGTTTCGCACCTGCATCCCGGCAATGAACACGATGAGGAAGATTGTGCTCGCGACGACAACGCGGGGCATGGTGATACGACCCCCGGGCTGCCCCGCCGGTCGTGGCGCCTCATACGCTGCCTTCTCGTATTTGGAAAGCTTCATCTCAACTGCTCACGAACTCGGTCGCCATGAAATGCTCTCTCCAACGAGAGATGAGCCAACCGAGGAAATAGATGACACCGATAGCGACGACGTCCCAGAACAAATTGCCGAACGCCATCCACCCGTACATCGCCGTGTCCTCACACCATTCCTACATCAGGCGTTGCCTCCAGGCCCGTCGCTGAACAACAGGCCAGACGCCACGGGGACGTGATCTTGCCACGGCTGGCGCCAGTCACTGGTTCGAGCCACGGTTCATCATTCGCTGGTGTGCGTACATCAGGGCCGCGCCACTCAGGATTGCCACGACGATGCCCGCTGGCCAGCCGATCAGTGGGATGAGTAGAACAATGACGAAGATGCCCACGCAGCAGACCACCATCATCGCCATCATCGCGAACAAGCCGGTGTCTGCTGTGTGTTTCACCCGATGCGCGGGCGACGAGCGGTGCGGATCGTTCATAAGTACTACCGGCTGTCGTATTATGACTCAAGTGTCGCCCTCCGTCCACCCTTCACCAGGTACCATGAGGCCCCGATTCTTGGTCCGAAAGGGCGACGCGGTGTCTGCCAACGGCTGGAGTGCCCGGCGATCTGACCCAGGCGGCGCCGGGGGCGGGAATCGTTCGCAGCATCCACCGGTAAAGCACCTCTCGCAGGCGCAAATCCTGAGCTTGATCGCGCACGTTGACTCCGGCAGCAGACGCGGACTACGGTGACGACGCTTCCCGGAGCGATCCCCTGGCATCCCCGTGGCCGTCGCAGACGCTCGCTTGAGACTTAGGACATCCCCTTGAAGAGCACCAAACTGCTTGTCGTTGACGATGAACCTCACATCGTCGATCTGCTTCGAGGCTACCTGGCGCGTGAGGGATACGATGTCTCCGCCGCGTCTGACGGTCCTACCGCCCTCCAACTCGTGCGGGACCTGAAACCGGACCTGATCGTCCTGGACTTGATGCTTCCTGGCCTTGACGGGATCGAAGTGTGCCGCCAGCTTCGGCAGTTCAGTGATGCGTACGTGCTCATGCTTACCGCCCGCTCCGAGGAAGTGGACAAGATCGTCGGGCTAACCGTCGGTGCCGACGATTACCTCACGAAGCCGTTTAGCCCGCGAGAGCTCGTGGCGAGAGTCCGCGCCCTCCTCCGGCGGCCCCACGGTTCATCGACGGCGAATGCCGCCAACACGAAAGCCTCGCACCAGATTGGCGACCTCGCAGTCGACAGCGCGCGGCATCTGGTCAGCCGCAAGGGGATGCCGATTGAACTAACGGCGCGTGAGTTTGCGCTGCTTGAGATGCTCGCCGAGCAGCCCGGCCGTGTCTTCACGCGCAGCCAGATTCTCGAGCGTCTCTCGGAAAACGAGTTCTACGATGAACACGTCGTAGAGGTTCACGTCGCGAACCTGCGGCGCAAGCTCGACGACGACCCAACGCAGCCACGGTACATCCAGACCGTTCGTGGCGTCGGTTATCGCTCCCTGGCGGTTGACGAATGACCAACCAGCTTCGAGGTATCCGGGCACGACTCCTGGCCAGCTACCTTGGTATCTGCGCGGTTGGCACCGTCGTGCTCTTCGTGATGGTGAGGGCGACGGCGCCGAGCTTCTTCCAGCACCATATTGGCGGCATGGCGGGCATGCAGGGGCCGGGCGGGATGATGACCCGCGAAGCTGCCGGGCTCGACAGCGCGCTGGCACGATCGCTCAACGAAGGGTTTCTCATTGCGACGGCTATTGCTCTGCCCCTGGGTGTAATCGCCAGTTTCCTCGTCGCCCAGCAGATCGCCACGCCAACGAAACGCCTTGCGGAAGCCAGCCGTCGTATTGCCCAGGGTGACTACGCGGAGCGCGTTCCCGGGGGTGGCCCGACTGAGATCGACGAACTTGCGAGCAGCTTCAACGCGATGGCGTCGGCGCTTGAACGCGTTGAGCGGCGACGGATGGAACTCATCGGTGACGTCGCGCACGAACTCCGGACGCCGGTCACCGTCCTCCACGGATATGTCGAGGGGCTAGCGGACGGCGTCTTCCCAGCCTCTCAGGAGACCTGGAAGAGTCTCGGTGAGGAGACG
>JAKAHF010000016.1 GCA_021815245.1 Actinomycetes bacterium | reverse complement strand
CCAGCTTCAGGCGGCGAAGTTGCTCGGTTCTGTCGTCGGCGTTCATGTCGCTTGCACCCGCCCTGGTCGTAGTTGATCACGGTCCGCGTGCACGGCCGGAAGTCGACCGTGACATGTTACAGCCTAGGGCACCACGAGGGGAAGACGGCGGACGGGGAACGTGCGGCCCCAGCCCTGGTGCATCGACCCCAAACCGTTGTACCATCGACAGGATCGTCCACAAGGGGGTCTCGATGTTCAGAGCACAGAGAACGCACAAACGCGCTGCGTGCACCTCGCCGGCGCGCCTGTGCTTGGGGCTCCTCCTGGTGGCCACCCTGGTGGCCGGTTGCGGCGGCTCCAACACGGCCTCCACGGTCGCCATCCAGGGCGCGCAGGTTACGTTCACCACCGAGGACGGCGTCGTCCTCAGTGGGCACCTCTTTGGCTCGGGCGCCAACGGAGTGGTTCTCTCACATATGTATCCGGCCGATCAGAAGAGCTGGTACGCCACCGCGAAACAACTGGCCTCTGAGGGCTACTTGGTGCTCACCTACGATTTTCGGGGCTACGGATTCTCGGAAGGTAGTCAACAGATCGAGCACTTCGATCTCGACGTCGTAGCGGCCTGCCAGGAGATCGCCGACGCGGGAGCGGAGAACGTCGTTCTCATCGGTGCCTCGATGGGTGGCACGGCTTCACTCAAAGCCGCGGCGACACTTTTCGGCTCACAGCTCTCCTCAGCCAATGTCCCGACGCCTCGGCTCACTATCGCCGGAGTCGCGACTCTTTCGGCTCCTGTGAGCTTCAAGGGACTCTCGGTCGGCAAGTCGATCTCGCAGATCTACTGCCCCCTGCTGTTCGTCGCAGCAAAAGAGGATAGCGGAGCCGACGAGGCGCTGGAACTGGAGCGGCTCTCGAGCAACACGGGCCAACTCGAGATCGTGTCGGGCTCGGATCATGGCACCGATCTGCTCACCGGCGAGCGAGCGGATGAGGTCTACGACATGCTCTTGGACTTCCTCAAGAAGAATCTCCCGCTCCAAGACTGACGCACCCCCGCTTGGCGGCTTTTTCGTCGGGACGCATACGCAGCCGGCCTCGTCACTCAGTCGGTCTCGGTGTCGACCTCGCATTCGGAACCGTCTTCGAGGCCATCAACCAAGGCGCCCGCGACAGTGGCGCCCAGCGGTAGAAAGCCGGTGGCCGCGTCGGCAGGCATCTCCTGCACGTTCCTCAGACTCCTCTCGATGGTGCGGCTCTTCTTTGCCGCCTCATCGATCGTAGTCGATGCTTGATCGAGTTTCTTGTGCACCTTGTCGAGGAGCAGGCCGAACTGCCCGAACTGGGTCTTGACGGCGCCGAGGAGCTGCCATACCTCACTCGACCGTCTCTCTATGGCAAGCGTTCGAAAGCCCATCTGCAGGCTATTGAGCAGAGCGGCGAGCGTGGTGGGCCCAGCCACGACGACACGACATTCGCTTTGCAGCGCTTCGGCCAACCCCGGCCGGCGCAGAACCTCCGCGTACAACCCCTCGGTGGGCAGGAACATGATGGCGAAGTCGGTGGTTCGAGGCGGATCGAGGTACTTGCCCTGGATGTCTTTCGCGGCGGACTTCACGCGGTTCTCAAGTGACCGGAGCGCCAACTCCATCGCCGCCGCGTCTCCAGCCGCCTGCGCCTCGAGCATGCGTTGGTAGTCCTCGACAGGGAACTTCGCATCGACCGGCAGCCAGACCGAATCGCCGTTTTGCTGACCGGGCAGTCGGATAGCGAACTCGACGCGATCGCAACTACCGGCTTTGCACGCGACGTTGGCGTCGTACTGCTCACGCGTCAACACCTGCTCGAGCAGCACCCCCAGCTGCACTTCACCCCACGTGCCCCGGGTCTTGACGTTGGTCAGCACTCGCTTGAGATCGCCCACGCCGGCCGCAAGCTGCTGCATCTCGCCCAAGCCCTTATGAACCGCCTCGAGTCGCTCGCTCACCTGGCTGAACGACTCTCCCAGCCTCTTCTCCAGAGTCGCGGTCAGGCGCTCATCGACGGTCTGTCGCATCTGCTCCAGTTTGGCGGCGTTGTCTTCCTGCAGGCGCTGCAACCTGGCATCGATGGTCGCGCGGAGCTCGCTCATGCGCTGATCGTTCGAGCTGGTGTGGGCCGTAAGCCGCGCGCTGACGGTGTCGAGATGGTCCTTCTGTTGTGCGCCCAGATGGCCGAGGGCGTTGACCGCGGAGTCGCCCCAGCCCCTGATGGCATCGCCCAGTTCTTCCCGCAGGGCAAGGGCGACTCGAGCCGACTCATCGCGACCCCGCTCCATCTCTTCGCGCAGCAACCGTTCGCTGCGGTCTTGGCCGTTCTGGAGCCGCATGACAGCCCGGCCCAAGGACCCGTTCGTGCCACGCACAAGCACCGATACCAGCAGTGCGATCGCGATGACCAACAGTACGAGACACGCGAAACCCAGCGCTTCTAGCATGTTTGACCTCCAGACATCATCGGCGTCACGTGTCGGCTCTTCTCTTTCAGCCTAGCACCCGGTCCGGACGGCACCGCGGGCGCACCCCCTCGGCTTCGCATCCAAAAACGCCGTTCTTCCACCTCAAGTAATCATCATCCTTGCCGATTATTCGTTTAGAACCACTACATGCCAAGGAAGTCGTCTCAGGATGCTCGGGGTCAGACACCGCATAGGAGTCGGAGCAGGCTTGTTCCTGCCCTGTATCGCGGTTGTCGTCGTCCTTGTGAGCACTGAGAGCCCAACACCGCGCGAGACGGTCGTCGACCTGCTTTCGGTTGTAGCGGCGCTTGCCGCAGGAATCTGCTGCACCGTTGCAGCACTCCACTCCCGCGAGAAGCATACGCGCTGGTTCTGGGGTCTGTACGCTGCCGCGACACTGTGCGCGGCCATCACCGAAGGCTTGTGGGCGGCGTACGAGCTGACCTTGGGACACCAGAATCCTTTCCCCTCGATTGCCGACATAGTCTCGATAGTCGGCTTCCTCTTGGCCTTCGGGGCCCTCATGAGACTAAGCGCGGGGCGCAGGCGGGCCGGCTATGCTGAGACCTTCTTGTCGCTTGACTCGTTCCTCTTCAGCATGGCGGGCGCCGCCCTCGCCTGGGAGTTTCTCATGGGTCCGACTCTCGGCCGCGGCGCCGACGGACTCACCGCCCTCACCAATCTCGCCTATCCCATCGGTGACCTACTTCTATTGGGAGCTCTCGCCTCGCTGCTTCTCTCGCGTACCGCTCGACTGATGCCGAAGGGCGCGGAATACATTGTGGCCTCGGTCGTCGTCATGCTCGTCGGCGACATCGCCTACACGCGACTCAATGTGCAGGATGCATACGTGACCGGAGCTTGGGTCGACGTTCTTTGGCCCTTGGCCTACGGGCTGACGGGCGTTGCCGCGCTTACCTACCTTGGAGCCGGCGATCGCTCGATTCGGATGAACCGCTTGACCGAGTTCATGGGACTCGGTCCCGGGATCAGGATGAAGACCAATCTGCGGCGGTTCGGCGCCTATGCCGCGGTTCTGGTCGCGGGCTTTGTGACCTACCACCACTTCATTCTCGGGACGAACAAGGGCCCACTGGCCGACACTGTCGTCGTGATCATCTCCACACTCATCCCGCTGCTCGTGTTGCTGCGCCAGCATCTCGTCGGCGCGGAGATACAGCGTCTGCAGAGCTCGTTACTCACGGCCTCGCAGGAGTTGGAGCTGCGCGTGCGCGAGCGCACCCGCGAACTGGCCGCCGAGAAGGAGCGTCTCGGCCTACTGAACCAAGCGGCCCGCGACATCAGCGGCTGCATATCTGTGCAGGAGGTCATAGAGGCGGGAGCCAGCTTGCTCGCCCGGGTCAAGGAATGCTCGAGCGTCACCGTCTCCGCGCCCGGTTCCCGGGGTGAGCTGCAATTCGCGAGCGCGAGGGGAGTGACCGGTATGAAGCAGGCGCAGCACCGAAAGCTCCTACGCAAGTTCGTGTTGTCCAATGCCGCCAGATCCGATCCCGACCCGGTCGTTCTCGATAGTTCGGCGACGTCGATGCTCTTTCCGATCGTCTACCGGCAGATGATGCTCGGCGCGGCCTGCATGAGTTCCGACCACGAACATTGCAGCCTCTCCTCCGAGGAATCGGGACTCATCGGGAACATCGTCTCGCAACTGGCGATCGCCCTCGATGGCGTCTGCCGCTACGACGACGCACGCTTCTTGGCCGACAACGACGCTCTGACCGGACTGGCCAATCGCCGCACCATAGCGGAGAGACTCGAGCAGGAGTTGGTGCGTGCGCAACGTGCCGGGTCGTACTTCGCCCTGCTCATGATGGATGTGGACAAGTTCAAGTACTTCAACGACACGTACGGGCACACGGTGGGCGATCAAGTGCTGGTAGCCACCGCGAGCGCGCTCGTGCAGGCCGTGCGTTCGGGTGACACGGTCGGGCGTTTCGGCGGCGACGAGTTCGTCGCCATCCTCCCCGACACCGACGAAGCCGGCGCCAGCTATGTGGTGGAACGCATCACGAACTGTCTGGGCGATCATGTGGTGCGGGTCAACGGCGGAGAGCTCTCTCTGCGGTTGAGTTGTGGCGTGTCGATCTACCCGGCCGATGGACACGGGGCCGACGAGCTTCTGCGAGTCGCCGACCAGAACATGTACGAGGCGAAGCGACGTTCGAGCCTGCACCTTGCCGGTGCTCACACCCTCGCCACGGGGGCGACACTGACCGACCCCCCGGCCCCCTCGGTACACTGACCGCCGACATTGCACCGACAGCCCTCGAGACGGACAATAGTCACTCCATGCACCCGTCCGGAGGCGTCGCTACCCCATGTCGAACGAGACAACTGAACTCTCCGCGGCCCGCGAGAGGATCGCCGCGGCCTATGATCCAGCGCTCTTCAAAGCTGCCGGCGATCGACTCGTCGGTCTGCTCGCCGACAACCTCGAACGGGTCCAGCAATCCCGCGGGTCGGTGCTCCCCTGGGTCGACCCGCCCGAAGCCATCGCGCAGGCCCCCGCTCTTCTCTCGAGCGATCCGGCTCCGCTGGTCGACCACTTCTCCCGCCTCGTCGAGACCATGCTGGGCAGAGGCCTCAATCTTCATGACCCTCGCTACATAGGCCACCAGGTGCCTGCACCGGTGCCACTGGCCGGTCTGTTCGATTCAGTCGGCGCCGTCACCAATCAGGTGATGGCCATCTACGAGATGGGCCCGTGGGCGACTGCGGTCGAGCAGGCCATGGTGCGTGAACTCGGAGAGGCCATCGGATGGGCGCCGGATTCGTTCGCGGGCGCTGTCACACACGGGGGTTCTCTCGCCAACTTGACCGCTCTGCTCACCGCGCGCAACCTTGCTCTTGATCACGCCTGGGACGGCGGGCTGGCTTCGGTCGACGCGCAACCCGTGCTGCTGGCGCACGCCGATTCGCACTACAGCGTCGCGAGAGCCGCGGGGATCCTTGGACTCGGAAGCCGCCATATCGTACGCGTCGCGCTAGACGCCCGTGGACGCATGGACCCGGTATGTCTCGAAGCCGAGCTGGCCCGCATGCGTACCGAGAAGCGACCGGTGGTGGCCGTGGTGGCCTGCGCTTGCGCCACGCCCATTGGGGCCTTCGATCCCCTGGAGAACATCGCGGCCATCTGCCGGCGCTACGGAGTGTGGCTGCACGTAGACGCGGCCCACGGCGGCGCCGCGGCCCTGAGCGAGCGGCATCGCCACCTCGTCGCCGGCCTGGAGTTGGCCGACAGCGTCGTCTGGGACGCTCACAAGATGCTCTTCGTGCCGGGGTTGTGCGCCTTCGTGCTTTACCGCGACAAGGACCGCAGGTTCGATGCCTTCCAGCAGGACGCCCCCTACCTGTTCGACCCGGCCGCTCCCGGTCTGGCGGAGTACGACAGCGGCGTGCGCACCGTCGAGTGCACCAAGCGGGCGGCCGCCTTCGGTCTGTGGGGTATCTGGGCTCTGTTCGGGCGCCGGCTCTTTGCCGACATGGTCGACGTCACCTTCGCCCTCGGACGCACGTTCTACGACAAACTGTCCGCGGCCGACGACTTTGAGCCGCTGCACGACCCGCAATGCAACATCGTGGTCTTCAGACACGTGCCGCCCGGTCTACGCGGTGCGACCCCGGGCGAGATCGGCGACTTTCAGCTCGAGCTGCGGCGCCGCCTCATCGAGTCGGGCGAGTTCTACATCGTCCCTTCGAAACCTGACGGCATAGGCGCTCTGCGCGTCACGATCATCAACCCGCTCACCACGCCCGCGCATCTCGACCGGCTCATGGACGCCCTCCGGCGGCACGGACGCGACCTCTTGGCAGGAGGCTAGCGCGCTCGCGCCGCCGCGCGTCCACCCCCCAGACTGAGGATGATGATGCCGAGGATGGCTATGCCCATCCCGGCCAGCTTCTGCGCCGGAGGCACATGCGAGAAGACGAGGAACTCGAACACCGCCACCAGGATGGAATTCGATCCGGTGATGGCCGCCGCCGGACCCCCGGGGCCCCTGGTCACGGCCAGCTTGAGAAACAGCATGCCGAACGAGAGCGTGATGCCGGCCACGATCGCCCACAGCACCAGTCGCAGCTCCTGCATACCCGGCAGGTGTCCGTAGATGGCCAGCGAGACCACAATGGCAACGAGCCCGCACACCCCCGCCGACAACCAGAGCACCGCGGTCGTGGTCACCGAGTCGCTGCCGCGGTGCCCTGCGTACTTGAGTAGGAAGTTGGTGACGCCGAAGAGCACCATGGTGGCGAGGCCGAACAGAAGCCCGCGCGTGCTCGCGTGAGCTCCCGCTCCGAGCGCCATGACGATGATGCCGCCGATGATCACGGTCATCCCGGCCAGCTGGCCCCGCGTGAGGCGCTCGCGAAGTATGACGAACGCCCCCAAGGCGACGATCATCGCGCTCGCCGAAGCCACGGCGACTATGGGGCCCTTGGCATCGGGATCGCTGGCCAAGCCGAGCTTGAGGGTGAGCATGCCCGCGGAGAGAGTCACGCCCGCGGCCGCGGCGATCCACGCGAAACGGCGCGACGGAAGACCCTTGTAGCCCCTGCCACTGAGCTTGAATACGCCGGCCGCCCCGATTCCGACCACTCCCATGGTCATCCAAAGGACGAAGGGGGCGGTGACGGGCGTGTCGGGATTGCGGTCGCTCCACTCGAAGATCGCTCCGAGCAGCGAGTTGGTCACGCCGTAGCAGAGAAACGAGGCGAGTGCGAACCCCACCCAGGCGGGGATCAACGGTCTCACCTTCATGGCAGGCTGAGTTCGGACTGTGACATCGCGGGGCACTCGCTTGTCTCGATGGTCGATGGCGCTCCGCTGAGACTAGGCACCGGGCGGGTCGCTGTCAACCGCCTTGCGAAAGGTGTGCGAGGTCTTCACACACTCGTATCCGAGCCGGCGATAGAACTCGTGGGCGCCCTCGCGAACAACGTTGGAGCGCAGACACACGCCGTGAGCACCGTTACCGCGGGTCCAGGCCTCGGCGCGCTCCAGCAGCATCCTGCCGATCCCTCGGCCTCGATGATCGTCACCGACCACCAACCCCCCGATCTCGGCCAGTAGCTCGCGCTCCAGAAGCGGCGAAAGGTACACGTGCACCCAACCGACCACCTCTCCTGCCGACTCGGCCACGAAGACCGCATGGTCTTGACGATCACCGAGCACTGCGAGCCGGGGAGCAACCTGCTCGGACGTACAGGCGTATCCCAACTGCACGCACAGCCGGGCGATAGCGGGATAGTCTCCCATGCGCGCCTCGCGAACCGTCACTCGCTCGCTCATACCGCTCCTTGGCCTATGGCACGAGAGCGTACCTCACGGGCTCGGTCGTCTTCGACAGTTCTTCGAGAGCGATCTGCGCCTCTTCAAGCTTGAAGGTCTTGTTCAGCATGCCTTCGGTCGTGATGAGGCCCTTCTCCATGAAACCGAGCACCGTGCGGATCTCGTCCTCATCGTAGGCGAATGAGCCTTTCAAGTCGAGCTCGAAGAGCCCCACTTGGATCTCGTTTATCGTCGCAAGCGGCTCGGGATTGGTTCCGAGAAGAATGACCTCTCCCCCGGCCCGGGCCAGCTGTACCGACAGGCCCACCGTCTCGGGATTGCCGGCGCACTCGTAGACGATGTCGGCTCCGAGCCCGTTGTAGAGCCCCTTGACCTTGCCGACCAGATCAGGCTCTTCGGTCGGGCTGAGAGCCAGGTCGGCCCCGAATCGGAGCGCCACCTCACGCTTCTTCAAGGCCCGGTTCACCGCGGTGATGTGTCCGGCGCCCGCAACCCGGAGCAGTTGCACCATGGAGAGGCCGATGGCGCCTGCACCGACCACGGCCACATTCATGCCCGCTTTGAACGACGAGCGCCTGAAGCCATGGAAGGCCGTGGAGAAGATGTCGAACAGCACCGCCGCTTCGTCGGGCACCGAGTCGGGGATCTTGACGAGCATGCGGTCGGGGTACTTGGCGAGGACGTACTCGGCGTACGCCCCCTGCGTGCCGGGACCGATGCCCAAAGTGCGGCCGAAGCCGTTGACGCAGAGGGTCGACCGGCCGATACGGCAGTAGTAGCAGCCCTCGGGACACGACCCGGGCGCCCCCACGGCGACGCGGTCGCCGATGGAGAATCCCTCGACACCGGCACCGATCTCATCGACCACTCCGACGGTCTCATGTCCGAAGACCGTGCCGGGGAACAGAATGCCCTCGTGCATGTAGGAGTGCGTATCGGTGCCGCATATTCCGCACATGGTGACCCTGACGACCACCTCGCCCGCGCCCGCCACCGGCTTGGGCAGATCGACCACTTTCATCGCTCCCGGACCTTCGTACAAGACAGCTTTCATAGCATCCTCGATTCAGCAGTTTTCTGGGCAGGCCGCTGCGACGGAGGTCGCTAGATGATGCGCGCGACGGCGGCACCCGCGGCGATGGCGTCGACCACCAGTCCGGGTTCTTTCGAGTCTCCGATGAGATACGCCTCGGTCACCGTGTCCTTCACCGTGTCGTACAGCTCGTCGTTGGGCCGCAACGGGAGAGCGGTGATGATGGTGTTCGCTTCGAGCTGCCGTTTCTGACCGTCTTTGTCGGTGATGACGAGACCTTTGTCGTTGACCTCTTCGAGCTTCGCGCCGGCCAGCATCTCCACACCCTTGTCCTCGAGCCAATGCAGCAGCTGAGGCCTGACCAGTCTCCACAACATGCCCGCGCCGACCTCGGAGCCTGTCTCGACTATCGTGACCTTGCGGCCGTTCTTGACCAGCAGTTCCGCGGTCTCACAGCCCTGGATCGTGCCGCCGATGATCACTACCTTCTTGCCGACGGGCAGGTACACGTTGACCAGCTTGGTCATGAGCCGGGCGCCGCTGACCTTCAAGTATCCCTTCAACCGGTGATGCAGCTCCTCGCCCGTCAGCACACTCGAGGCGTCGATGCCGGGAATATCGGGGATCGAGTGCTTGCCGCCCACCGCAATGACCACGGCATCAGGTTTCAACTCGGCTATGGCCTGGGGCGTGGCCTCGGTGCTCTTGCGGACATCGACTCCGACCTTCTCAACCTGCGTCTTGAGGTAGTCGACGATCTTGAGCATGTCCTCGCGGTCGGTTCCCTTCACGACCGCCGCCAGATTCAGGCTGCCGCCGAGGTAGGGTTCCTTCTCGAGGAGCGTCACCTGGTGGCCCCTGAGGGCGGCGACACGCGCTGTCTCCATGCCCGCGGGTCCGCTGCCTACCACGACGACCTTCTTCTTGGCGCCGGCGGGTTCGAGCTCGTACTCCCTTTCGCGACCGGTGGAAGCGTTGATGCGGCAGATGACTCTCTTCTGCGCCTCGACGTTGTTGAAGCACGTCATGCAGGCTGTGCACGGAGCGATGTCGTCGATGCGGCCTTCGGCGATCTTGTTGGCATAGTCATGGTCGGCGATCATGCGACGGTTGAGATTGACGAAGTCGATGACGCCTTGCTTCACGAGCTTATCGCCCAGGTCGGCGTCGAGACGGCCGGTGCCGATCACGGGGATCTTCACGGCCTTCTTGATGCCGGCGGCATAGGGGATCCAAGCGCCCTGCCCGTGCCTGCTGACGTCGGCGCCGCATTCCTTGGCGAAGTCGGGCACTTCAGGATAGAAGGCCATGTCGGGGAAGTGTGTGCTGTCGCTCTCCTCGGGCGTGCCCCGCATGATGTACATCTCCACCCGAGCGTGGATGGCGTCGGCGCCGGCGGCTTCGAAGATCCTGGCGAGGTCCTGGCCCTCCTTGGCCGTGATCCCCTTCTGGATGCCCGGTTCCGCCGCGTTGTAGACCACGATCACGCCGAAGTCGTCGCCCGCCTGCGCCTTTATCTCCTGAATTAGCTCGACGACGAACCGCGCCCTGTTCTCCAGGCTCTGACACCCGTATTCGTCTTCGCGCTTGTTCCACACCCGCGACAGGAACGTGCCGAACAGGTGGTTGCAGCCGGCGTTGATCTCGGCCATATCGAAGCCGGCCCGTCGCGCACGCTCAGCTACCTGGCCGAATTGTTTGACCAAGTCTTTGATCTCGGTGATCGGCATGGGACGAGCGTCGGGGAAGTTCTGCACCGTGAGCGGGATCTCTTCGATCGACAGGCTCGACGCCGCGACCGTCATCGGCGCCGGCATCCAAGGGCCCACGTGGAACATCTGCACGTAGCTCGCGGCCCCATAGGCGTGGATCTGCTTGTTCATCTCGAGCACGCGCGGGATGAACTTGTCGTCGTCGAGAGACCAGCCTACTCCGGGGGCCGGCGATACGCCGCAGCCTATGAGGCCGGCGCCGCCCCTCGCGAACGAGATCCAGAGATCGGAGTAGAACGACTGCAGAAACCCGTCTTCGTACTCCGGAAAGCCCGGATGCGCCGCCATGCGCACCATGCGATTCTTGATGGGCGTGATGCCTATCTTGCCCGGCAGCAGCAGGTTTTCGTGGCTGTTCTTGCTCATGGCGCCCTCGTCTCCTTTGGCATAACACCGGCCGGCGGCCGTATTCGTTAATGGGGCTAATGGTCTGTGTTGCTACCCATAATAGCGACCGTCACGACCGAAAGAAAGCCCTCAAACATACTTTGGCTATACCAATATACGACAGCGTAACACGCAAATACTAGCCGCCATTACGAAACGCGAACAAAGCGCCCTGTGGCGCCGTGTCCCACACCGCCAACGAGGGCTGGACGCTCATAACCTGCGGTGCCTTGCCGATCCAGAGTCCTGAGTGTGGTGAGAGTCTGTCCTCTCGAGGAGCTCCTAGCCGAGCAGGATGCTGAAGCCCTGATCGGCGCCGATCTCGTCGGCGTTGTGACAGGCGGTATCGCCAAGGTCGCAGAGAAGCAGTTGGTATCTGAACACCTCGCGCACGAAGCCGTTCGCGCCCCGATCGAGGCCTGCTTGAGCGCAAGCTCGGGCCGATGCGAAATCACCGACCCTCCTGTGCAGGTCGGCGAGCATCGCGTCGGCCGTATCCTCGTCGGCGGCGAAGGTCAGTCCGTGCTTGCGGTCGGCCTCGAAATAGCCGATGGCGAGACGGCGGCAGTGGGCGGCGGCTTCGGCCGCCGCCTCGCGGCGCGCTTGCTCGGCGGGCGACAGCGGTTCCGAGAGTGCGCTGCCCCAGTCGTCGACGAGAGCCATGGGATCGGCGGGCGCCACGGTGGCGATATCGTCGGCCGCCCACGCCCCCATGAGCGCCGCTCGCCCGGCGCCCCCGTCGTCACCCGCGACCGAAAGCACCAGTGACGCGCACAAATACTTGCGCGTCAGTTCGGGATAGGCCACGCGGTCGAGTTCAGCTTGGTAGGCGTCGTTGCGTACGACCCCGGGGGTGGCTGCGGTCGCCTGCTCGATGTCGCGCGCACAATAGCCGCAGTCGGGACACTGCTGGATCTGCTCGCCCAAGGTCCATCTCGCCATCGGAGCCGGCCGCATGTCGAGATCGGGCGGTCCCATGCTGTTCGTAGCGGCGAGCACCTCGTATTCGCCCACCGAACCACACAC
>JAKAHF010000583.1 GCA_021815245.1 Actinomycetes bacterium | reverse complement strand
CTTGATCATCATCGTGGCGGTGGCATCTATCGAGTCGCGGGGCGGCGGACTTGATCTCACGAACCCCGGTCTGACCGTTCCGCCGATCGCGACCTCGTCGACGACAACCACGTCCATGCCGACGACGACTCTGGCACCGACGACGACAACGGGGCCCACTTCTGGGGGGAATTGAACCTCGGCCCGACCCGCGCTAAGGTTGGCATTTGGTCGCTTCTGACTTTGGGGGCACCATCCGCGAGCAAAGAAACCGATCATGATCGACAGGCAAGGCGCAATGCCCGGCGGCCGCGCCGGCGGAGCTACTCCGAGCGCTTCCGCACGCGCCATCTGGTCTGAGGACCCGGTCAGTGCGTCGATAGACCGCATGCTCGCGGGATGCCAGATCATCGATCACGACTGGCGCTATGTCTATCTCAACCACCAAGCCGCGGCCCAAGCCCGCCGCACACGAGAAGAATTGGTCGGGCGGATCTTCCAGCAGGCGTGGCCCGGTGTCGAAGACACCGAACTGTTCGGCCGCATGAAGCGGTGCATGGAAGAGCGCACCGTCGAGCGCATGGAGAATGTCTTCACCTTTCCCGATGGCTCTCAAGGACTGTTCGAGCTCTCCATCGAGCCTGTGCCCGACGGAATCCTGATTCTGTCCACCGAGATTACCGAGCGCAAAGAAGCCGAGCGCGCGCTGCGCGAGAGCGAGGAGCGCTACCGGCAGATGACCGACAGCACCGCCGACGTGATCTGGGTGCTCGACCTGGAGACGATGCGCTTCGCCCACGTGAGTCCTTCGGTGGTCCGCCTGCGCGGATTCACGCCTGCGGAAGTCATGGAGCAGACACTCGAGGACGCCGTGACCGCCGAGTCGCTGCCGCGCATCATTCAGCTTCTTTCCGAGAACCTCGCGCGTGTGCAGCAGGGCCTGCCCGTGCAGACCGGCACCGTCGATGTCGACCAGCCTCGCAAGGACGGCACCATCGCGACCACCGAAGTCACCTGCCAGTTCCTCTTCGACGGAACGGGACATCCCAACCAATTGCTCGGTGTCTCGCGAGACGTGACCGAGCGCCGTGCCGCCGACCGAGCCCAGCGCGAAGCCAAAGCCGATCTCGAAGGCATGATGAGCGCGATCCCCGATCTGCTGTTCAGAGTCGACCGGCAGGGTCGCATCCTCTGGTTTCAACCCCCGAGCTCCGGCGAACCGCCGTTTCCGCTCGCCCAGACCATCGGCAGGCTTTTCGTCGATCTGCTGTCGGACGATGGGGCGAAGGTCTTTTCCGAATCTCTCGACGTGGCTTCTCGCACGGGACGCCATCATGGCGCCATCTGCCAGATGCATCTCGAGCACGGCTCGCGATCGTTCGAGCTGTCGATCGGTGCCATGGAGCGGGGCACCGGCGACTTCATCATCCTCGCGCGCGATGTGACCCAGCGCCTGGAGCTCGAGGAGCAGCTGAGGGCAAGCGAGGAACGGTACCGCTTCATGGCCGAGAACATGGCCGACGTTGTCTGGATCATGGACCCGGCCACCGCGATGATGAGATACATGAGTCCTTCGATCGAGCGCCTTCTGGGCTACACGGCGGAGGAACTGATCTCTCTTCCACCCGAACGCTACTTCACCGCGGAGAGCGCGCAGCTTGTAGGGCCCCTTATCGAGTCGTTGACTCGGGGCGAGATGGCGCCGATCCTCGGCTTTCGACTTGACTTCATCCACAAGAACGGCCGCAGGGTGCCCGTGGAGTTGTCGATGCGATATCTGCCGGGCGAAGACGGACGTCCCCCGGCGCTGGTGGGCGTGACTCACGACATCACCAAGCGGGTGCAGGCCGAGCGCCGGCTGGCCGAGAAGGAGGAGCAACTGCGCGAGGCCCGCACTCTCGAAGCGGTCGGTCTGCTCGCCGGAGGCATCGCCCATCAGTTCAACAACCTCCTGGCCACCATCCTCGGCTACACGGAGTGGCTGCAGAACGATCCGTCTCTGGCGGCGACAGATGCCCCCAAGTATCTGCAGATCATCCGAAGTGAGGGTGAGCGGGCCGCCGGTCTTACGAGGGAGATGCTGACGCTATCGCAGAGGCAGGTCATCAAGCCGTCTGTGGTCAGTCTCAACGATCTCGTATCCGACGCCGAGCCGGCGGTGCGCGAGGCCCTTGGCGACAAGGCCCGGCTCGCGTTGGCGCTGGCTCCCGATGCCGGACACGTGGCGGTCGACCCGCACCAGATCGAGGAGTTGCTGGAGTATCTGGCGACCAACGCCCGCGACGCCATGCCCGAAGGCGGGCTGGTCACGATCGAAACGGCGAACGCCGATCTCTCGGAGGGCGCCGCCGACGCGGTCCAGGTGGCCGCGGGGGCGTACGTGATGCTCTCGGTTACCGATACGGGCACGGGTATGGACCGCGACACCATGTCGCGGCTCTTCACGCCCTTCTTCACAACCAAAGGTCAGGGCAAGGGTGTCGGTCTCGGCCTGCCCGTGGTTCGCGGCATCGTTCGGCAGAGCCGGGGCGGCATCTCGGTGAAGAGCGAAGTGGGCAGCGGAACGACGGTGCGCGTCTATCTACCCCGGATCGTCGCCTCAGACTGATCCTCCGATCGATCGCGGCCGCCGCGGCCGTATTCCAGCCGGGGCCTATCGGCAGGCGGTCACATCGGTGCATGGCACCAAAGTCCAATCAATTGCCCCCCGAGTGGCACCGATAACCCTCTCGACCGAGAACACAAGCCGTTTCGAGCCGAGAGGATGGTGTCTTGAACAGGCGACTTATCGCTACTGGCCTCAAATGCCCGCGACCGCTGTTTGAGGTGAGTAAGGCGCTGAAGGAACTCGAGTTGGGGGAGTCGCTCGAGATCAGGGCTGATGACCCGGCCTTC
>JAKAHF010000582.1 GCA_021815245.1 Actinomycetes bacterium | reverse complement strand
CTTCGCTTCCCTATGACAGCGCTGTCATCGACAGCGTAATGCCCCTCATTGCCACGAACGCTGAAACCATTCCCAGAACCGACCGATCCAACCGTCCAGTGGCAGTCCCCGCTCGATCATGCCGAAACCGTGCTCGCCATGGGCATAGATGTGCAACTCGACGGGATGCCCGGCCCGTCTCCATGCGGAGTAGAGGTCGAGACTGGGCTGCACGGCGATCTCGTCGTTGTTCGTCAAAGCCATGAACAGCGGCGGTGCGTCCGCGCGAACGACCGGATCCTTGATGACCGCCGCGTAGATCGGTGCGGCGAAATCGGGCCGGCTGTCGGCGTCGTAGTCCAGCGCGACCCGCGCCGCGACATGACCTCCAGCCGAGAACCCCATGATGCCGATGCGATCGGCGCGTGTTCCCCATTCGCCCGCCCGGGCGCGCACCACCCGCATGGCCTGCAGACCATCGGCGACGGCCATCGGGCGCACCTCTCTCGTCGCCTTCTCGATGCGCCGCTCGTTCTCCTCGAAGGGCAGCGAACGCACCACGGCCATCTCGCGCGCGAATTCTTCCGGGGAGGAGGTCGTGTGGACCACCCGGTACTTCAGCACGAACGCCGTCACGCCGCGCTCCTGCAGCCAGCGAGCGACCGCGTGCCCCTCGTGGTAGATGGCGAGACCGTGAAAGGCTCCGCCGGGGCAGACGATGACGGCGGCGCCGTTGGCCATGGCGGGGTCGGCCACGTAGGGAATCAGCGCCGGCCGCGTGATGTTGCGGGCGCCGCCGAGATCCCCCGGGGCTACGGGTGGCTCGTCGATCTCAGGGTACGACCAGTCCTCGGAACCCGGAGCCGCCCCCGCGTAGAGCGGGATGCTGCCGAGTGGGCGGTTGTCGAGCGGGAAGCTGCTCATCTGCTTCGCTCGGCCTCCCTTTCAGGTTGCGTTGCCCGCCGCCCTTGGACGACCTGCGCCTCGAACTGCCGGCGCACCAAGTCCTCGCGGACGGGAGAGAAGAAGTCGGCGAGAACCGCCAAGCCAAAGCCCGGATTTCGCTCCGCGTGCGGCACGTTGCCGGGAATGTGGTAGAACTCACCCGGTCCCACAAGGTGGTCCTCGCCGGCAATTGTGAGGATCACGTTGCCCTGAAGGCACACGCCCGCCTGTTCATGCGGATGGACGTGCTCGGGCGCGCCCGCGCCGGGTTCCCATTGGGTGTAGAGAACCGTGAGGTTGGAGCCGTCTATCAGCAGCCGCGAATCCACGCCCACGTGGCCGCCCAGCTCCCATTTCTCTACCTCACCGGGCCTGATCACGTAGTCGTGCATGCTCAACCCTGCCTCGGCCCAAGACAGGACTTGCGGATCACGAGCTCGGTCGACAGTACAACGTCGACCCTCTCGCGGTGCGGGTTCTCGACCATGTCGATGGCCATCTGCACGACGGTCCTCGAAATCTCCTCCATCGGCTGATGGATGGTGGTGAGCGGCGGTGTTATGAGCGAGGCCAGCGAGATATCGTCGAAGCCGATCACTGAGATGTCCTCAGGCACTTTCAGACCGAGTTGCCACACGGCAGTGAGCGTACCCACGGCGATCTCGTCTGTGGCCGCAAACAGCGCGGTGATCTCCGGGTGACTGGAGAGCAGTTCCAGCGCCCCCTGGTAGCCGATCTGCACAGGCCGGTCGAAGGCCTCGTACACGTAGTCTGCCCGAAAGTCGATGCCTGCCCCCTCGAGCGAAGCACGATACCCGCTCACGCGTTCGTTGCCGGGCATGTTCGAGGGGAACGACACGAAGCCGACCGCCTTGTGACCCAGTCCGATCAGGTAGTCGGTCGCCTGCTTGGCAGCGCTGAGATTGTCGATCCGCACGAACGACGCGCCGTCGTAGCGGTCGAGGTGACTCGGGTGAAGCACGACGTATGGTCTTTTCAGAGCATGCAGCCGTTCGATGAGGGCCGGGTTCTCCGCGGCCATCGAATCCAAGACGATGCTGTCGATTTGCTGGCCAAGAAAAGCAGCGGCTACCCGCGCTGGGGTGCGGCTATCGCTCGGAAACAACATGAGACTGTGGTCGACGCGCAACGTGTCTTTGAGCATGTTGTCTATCAGCATGCTCGAATAGGCCGTGTTGACCGACCAACCGGCGACCAGAGCGATCGCCATGGCTCTGCCCCGCGAGAGACTGCGGGCGGCGGAATTGGGCACGTAGTTGAGCTTGGCGATGGCCTGTTTCACGCGCTCGCCGGTCTCGGCTGCCACGTTGGCCTCGTTGTTGATGACCCGCGAGACGGTCTTGGTCGAGACCCCCGCCATGCGTGCCACATCTTGTAGCGTAGCTGGAGACACTCTGCGCCCTTCATCCTTTGCCCACCGCTGCTGACAGCGCTGACTGACAGCGCTGTCAAGCACAATAACGCAGCGATGTCAGCGCTGTCAATAGGGAAAGGACGCCTTACGTACGAGCCGTATCGCGGGGTTCTCAGTCGTCGTCCTAGTACCTGCCATATTCCTTGGTGAAATCCACCATGGCCTTGACGTTCTCGACCCGGACAGCCTCAGTCTGGCCCGATGGCGCCAATATGAAGCCTCCATCATGACCGACGTTGTCAATGAGGTCTTTGCAGTAGGCGCGGACCTCGTCGGGAGTCCCTACCGACAGAAGAGAGATGGGCACGTTGCCGGCGATGCAGACTTTGTGCCCCAAGACCTCCTTGGCACGGCGCATGTCCACGTGATCGAACAAGTAGCAGATCTTCCCGGCGGGAACGTCGGCCATGGTCTCCAGACGGGAGGTGGAACCGCCCTCCACCAGCACGAACGGATTGAGCCCCGCATCAGCCAGAGCGACGAGCAACTGCTGAAGCCCCGGCCAGTAGAAGCGCTTGT
>JAKAHF010000581.1 GCA_021815245.1 Actinomycetes bacterium | reverse complement strand
GGCGTGGTGCGAGTGGGCGCGGTCGACAAGGCCTCCTTCTACGTGACCCACTTCTTCGCAGTCGACGATATTCGGCAAGATCCGGCACGCATCCAGAGGATGTTCGGCGACGATAGCTGGGAGAAGATCGAGAAGAAGATGGGCGAGGAGAGTTGAACGTCGGCGACCGGAGAGAACGCGGGGAGGTCGATCTCCGACTGATCTCGAGCTAGCGTCCTGACGACGTCAGTAGCTGTTCGGGCGCCGACGCCTTGGTGGGCAGCGCGGCCGCGTCAGCATCCTTCGGGGGGATCGTGAAGGTGCTGTCGACGCCCTTCTTGCGAGTGGTCTTCTCAGCCATCAAGCGACTCTGTTCGCCGCGGCCAGAAGCTGCCGGTCGAAGGTGGCGAGCGGCGCGCCATGCGACCGGGCAAGCGAGAGGTAGGCCGCGTCGTAGACGGTGAGACCGGCCTCGAGAGCCAGCTGAGTCAGTGTTTTCCAGTCCGGCGCCTGCAGGTAGATGGGTAGCCGATGCGCCGCGTCCAACTGCTCCATGATCGCACCCACTTCCTGGGGCCGGCGCAGGCATTTCGCCCGTGCGACCTCACTCATCTCGTACCGCAGCAGTCCGGGGGCGACGAGGCGCTTGCCTCGCAGCATGGCGGCGGCTTCATCGGCCCTTGCTTCGCCGAACGCCACCGCGGCCAGCACCGACGCGTCGACTACCAGTAGATCGGCGTCAGGCATCGACGCTGCGTCGATCACGCGCCGTGCGCAGAATGGCCGTCGCCTCGTCGGTGGGAGTGAGGCCCCGAGCCCGAGCGCCGGCAAGCAGTCCGTCGATCGTACTGAGTTCCTCCTCGCCGGCAGCGGCTTCGACGATCACGAGCAGTTCCTTCTGGAGAGAACGGTGGTTGCGCGCCGCCCGCGCCCGCAGACTCTGAGCTACGTGATCTGGAACGTTCTTTATGGAAAGGTTGACTGCCACTTCGGGGCTCCTCAGGCGGATCCATAATGGCTTCATTTTAGCACCATAGCCTTTCAAGCCGGCTCCCGCGCGACGAGTGCATCTTCTTGGCGATGGTGACTCGCGACTAGACCGCGCGACATAGGTCCCAGGTTGGAGCTTGGCAGGGCGGGCCAGCGCATCTTCGCGAGGGGCTGGTGGGGTGGCGCTAGCGGCTCGAACCGGCGAGCGCCTCCACGAACTCGGCGACAGTCAGATCGGCTGTGCGGATGAGCGATCGCAGGGTGCCCTTGGCGACGAGCCGATGATCGGGGACCGAGAGAGTGGCCACTGAGCCTATCCTAACCAGAACGATGTGACTCCCTCGCCGGCGTGCCACTTCCCAGCCGAGTGCTTCGAACACCCGCACCACGTCGCTTCCACTCAGCGAGGGAAGAGGAGGCACCTAGAGAGCTACCTCGACCTGCCTGGTCTCAATGGTGAGCGGCAGTCCACGCTCGGCCCGAACCTCGAGGCAGAGAGCGATGGCCTCGCGTACATTGGCGACCGCTTCTTCTTGGGAGGCCCCTTGACTCACGCAGCCAGGAATGGATGGGCACTCGGCGATCCACGCGCCATCCTCGTCCCTATCGAGCGTGACGAAGAACTTCATCGCAGCTATTCCCTTCAACTGCTTGCCGATGCTCATATCGTACCCCAGTAGGCGTCTGTTTGGCTTCTGAAAGAGAGCCGCGCCGGCTCGGCTATCGGCTACGCGGCAATTCACTGACGCACCATACCGGCGTTGCCGTTGACGGAACCTCCATCTTTGGGTTGAGATTGGCGCTTGACATCTTCCCCGGCGGATAGTAGGTTTCATGGCGATAGCCAGTCGATGTATTGGGCGGGAGACAAACAAATTTGCCCTGGGGGGGGGAGGATGCACGCTCGTCGGCGTCTGCTGTTTCACAGCCGGTTTCTGTTCAATTCCGCGGTTTCGAAGTGGAGACTTCTCCTCCTCGTCTTGGCTGTGACGCTCCTTGCCGGATTGTCTCTTGGCTCCGTTGCCACGGCCGGCATGATAGTTGAGGGGGGGCTCTAGCCGAAGATGGGCTCGAAGCCGGCGCGCCGGCGGTTGGACCTAGCGGCGGCGCGGGCGCGGCGCAGGTAGTCACCGAGCTGGTCTCCAGGCGCACGGTCAACCCCCGCGAGTACCAGCTTTCCGACGGCACTCGGCGCCTGATTTTGTACTCCGGTCCGGTCAACTACAAGGACGCGGCCGGCACCTGGCAGCCGATCGACGTGACCATCAGCTCCTCGTCCAAGAGCGGGTTCGCTCGCGAGAATGTGAAAAACCTCCTCAAGACTTACTTCGCCGAGGGCAGCGAGAACGTGATAGATGTCAACGCCGCGGTGAATCTTGGCCCACTGGGGTGGGTGTACGCCTCCGCAAGTTCCTACTTCTGCTTGGAGGAAGTCGTGTGGATTCAGGAGGAATGGGGAAGCAGTATGCACTATTGAAGCGCAGGATGCCACACCTGTTCATGGAGCGCTCGGCGGCTACGGTCTTGCGGGTCCGGCAATAGTGATTCTAGGCGCTAGCGTCTGTGAATCGATGACTGACCTCAGGGAGGCTGAGACGGTGCGACTAGACTGTTGCTCTCGAATGCGGGCAGCTCTGTTACTCGCTCTGGCGTTGCTAGTCGTCGGCTGTGCCGGCTGCCGTGACGATAGGGACAGTTCCGCGCTTGTGACCACCACCACAGGGTACATCGCCACACTCCTGCCGGCGCCCTTGGGGTCCGATCTCGTCGGTCCCTCCGACTACCTGTGGGGCTACGTGGACACCAGTGGGAACTGGGTCATCGAGCCACGGTTCGAGCGGGCGCTGAAGTTCGTCGGGGGACTTGCCCCGGTGAAGCTCGGCGGCAAGTGGGGCTACATCGATGAGACG
>JAKAHF010000580.1 GCA_021815245.1 Actinomycetes bacterium | reverse complement strand
TCCGATCTGTCCTTGGCATCTGTATTGCCCTCGCGAGCGGGCCGAAGTTGCTGCTGCTGGACGAGCCGCTGACGGGGATGAACGCTACCGAAAAACAAGGCATGGTCGAAAAGATCCGGGCGCTCCGCGATAGCGGCATCACCATCATGCTGGTCGAGCATGACATGAAGTCGGTCATGGGGGTGTGCGATCGTCTCGTGGTGCTCAACTACGGCAGGAAGATCGCCGAGGGACGGCCGGACGAGATACGAGAGAACCCCGAAGTCGTTAAGGCCTACCTGGGGAATCCGAGGGCCCGCAAGCATGCTGTTTGAGATGAAAGATGTGACCGTCCACTACGGCAAAGCCGAGGCGGTGAGGAGCATCTCGCTGAGTGCCGAGAAGGGCGAGATCGTCACTCTGATCGGCGCGAATGGCGCCGGCAAGACCACGACCCTGCGGGCCATCTCAGGTCTGGTGAAACTGGCGGGAGGCGAGATCTGGTTCGAAAACCGGAGAATAGACGGTCTTTCCCCCCACGCGGTAGTCAAGGCGGGGATCGTACATGTGCCGGAGGGTAGACGCGTCCTGGCCGGCATGACCGTCATGGACAATCTGCGGGTCGGCGCCTATCTGCGCAAGAACAGACGAGAGATCGCGGGGGATGTCGACAAGATCTGCGATCGTTTCCCCATTTTGAGGGAACGGCACGGACAGCTGGCCGGAAGCCTGAGCGGCGGCGAGCAGCAGATGCTGGCGGTTGGACGCGCCCTCATGGCGAACCCGAAGATACTATTGATGGACGAGCCGAGCCTGGGACTCTCTCCGGTCATGGTCGAAGAGGTCGCGAGCGTCATCGAAGAGATAAACGAAATGGGTGTGACGATCATCCTCGTCGAGCAGAATGCGGTGATGGCGCTCGAACTGGCCGACCGTGCCTATGTGCTCGAGGTCGGCAACATCACGCTCGAGGGCCGCGCGACCGACCTGGCGCACGACGAGCGTGTGGTTAAGGCCTATCTTGGTGGTTGAGGGGTCACACGGTGAAGTATCCTTGAGTGCAGCAAGCGAAGTGCTGGGACGAACGGTAGCGGACCTCTGTTGGCACTAGTCGGGGAGTCAGGTTGACTATAAGCGAACTGGAAAAGGCCAGTGGCGTCCCGCGGACGACGATCTACTTCTATGTGCGCGCGGGACTGCTCCCGGTCGCCCAAAAAAAAGCCGCCAGCCGCGCGGTGTATGCCGACGAGCACCTCGACCTGCTCAGGTTGATCAGCCGGCTGAAAGAGGAAGGCATCGCGCTCCACGAGATCAAGAAACGGGTTGCGCCGGTCGTCGAAGCTGTCACGGCCGCCAACGCCGATACGGCGGCCGATCACGCGGAGCAACTACGCCAATCGATCCTCACCGCCGCTGCCAGGCTGTTCCCGCGCAAGGGCTATCGGGGTACGCGGGTGGCCGATATCATCGATGAAGTGGGCATAACGCCGCCCGTCTTCTATAGCCATTTCGCGTCGAAGCAGGACCTGTTTGTCGAGGCGTTCAGTCTGTTCGTCGACTGGATGCGCCGGTCTCTGGAAACCCGGCTCCCGGGGGAGAGCAACCGGGATGCCCGAGAACTGTCCCGCGTGGCTGACTACTACTTTGGCGTACGTTCGGTCGGTTTCGACCTGCTGTCCCTCGTTCGTTCTGAAGCCGTGCGGGAAGACGGCGAACTGCGGCAGCCGGCGAGAGACGCGCTGCAGCATATGGTCAGCGACAGCCTCGACGATCTTGCGGCTCTGCGCAAGGAGCACAACATGACCGTGCCGTTGAAGGACGAACTGGCGGCATTCGGACTGTTCGGCGTGATGGATAGCATTGTGACGAGGGCCTGCTGGGACGACAAGTTCGACGCCGAAGATGTGCTGTGGACCGTCTACGCCTTCCTACTCGGCCTGAGGGCCATCTACACCGGTCAACTGGATGCGACCAAGTACGTCTCGCGCGACGAGGGCCTCATTAGGGATCTCGCACACGGCTCATATCAGGAGCCGCTTGCCGACCTGCGCCCCTAGTTAGCCGACCCGACTGACCGTTCAGTCGAAATTCTTGTTGACATCCTCGCCACCGTACTCTAGCATCGTAGCTTGTAGTATGGTCGTATATTCTCACAGAAAGGGGAGCGACTGAAAATGTCTGCGCCAGCCGCGAGCAAGCTTCCCTCAGTGACGAGAACCGTGATTCTTGCGAACGGCGTTACGATGCCTCGCATGGGTTTCGGCTGCGCGATGGTCGATGGCTCGGAGCAGGAGCGGGCTGTCCATGCCGCTCTCCAAGCCGGATTTCGCCTCTTCGACAATGCCTCACTGTACGACAACGAGGAGGGCATCGGCAGGGCACTGCGCTCCGGCGGAGTACCGCGCGACCAGCTCTTCGTCTCCAGCAAATTGCGCAACAGGGAGCAGGGTTACGACTTGGCGCTCAAAGGCTTCGACGGGAGTCTGAAGCGGCTGGGATTCGACTATCTCGACCTCTACCTCATTCACTGGCCCATGCCGCGCCGGAACCTATTCGTCGACACGTGGCGCGCGCTCGAGCGGCTATACGACGAGAAACTGGTCCGCGCCATCGGCGTGTCGAACTTCGAGCAGCATCATCTCGATGTGCTGTTGGCGCACTGCAACGTCCGACCGATGGTGAACCAGATGGAGTTCAATCCCTATCTGGCCATTCTGCCTCTGCGCGAGTACTGCGCGAGTAACGACATTCAGGTTGAAGCCTGGTTCCCACTGGGGGGGCCGGCGGGTGAAGGTCTGGGGCCGAAGAGGCCGGACACCGACCGAGTCCGACCGACCGAGCACCCAACCATCGTGGATATCGCTCGGGAGCGTGGGCGCACGCCGGCCCAAGTGGTGCTCCG
>JAKAHF010000015.1 GCA_021815245.1 Actinomycetes bacterium | reverse complement strand
GGTGTTCCCGCCGCCGAGCGCGCCACGTCTCTTCCACCTCCTTCCGTCCGGTCGGTTGCATCGTCGCAGAGTCGAGCCTCGTCGGCATCGGACAAAGGGTGGATTTTGACGAGCGGGCGGTTCCCACGCCGGGACTCACGTGCGGCGTGCTGTCGCAGCTCGCGCCCGCAAGGTCGGATACCTCGAAGTACAGGCTAGACGCGAACGATGACCTGAGCCACGACGAACAGCACGATCACTCCGACCATGGTGCTCAGGTCGATGCCGACAGCTCCGAAGCGGGCCGTGGGCAAGATCCGGCGGAACAACCGCAGGTAGGGCTCGGTAAGGACGAAGAGGATCCCGCGAACGCGGTAGAGCGGGTTGCCGGGACGCACCGGAAACCAAGAGAGCAGCGCACGCGCGATGATCAGCCAGCCGTAGGCCATGACTGCGAGATAGACGACGTAGAGAGCAGTGTTCAACTCGATGCTCCTCGGGAATTCATTAGAGACGATTCCCCCTTGATGCCTGGCGGAGCATAGCATGGCGCGGGACCAGGTCCATCCAGAGTCCGATGACCGGCCGGCCGGCAGGCGGTAGCCTCGACCGGGAGCGGCGCCAAACGTACTGTCCTACTGCCGATACCAAATTGGTAATTAATGACTAGCGCCCGACGCGAGACCCATGTACACTCAAACCATGCCATCCATACTGATCAAGGACATCCCGCCAGACCTGCACCAGCGCCTGCGCGATGCGGCAACCCGCGATCACCGCTCGCTGAGCAAGGAGGTCATCGCCCTGCTCGAAGCCGCCCTTGCTGAGAGGCCGGCCGAGCTGCCGCCGCCGATCGAGCTTGCTTTCCCCTTGACTAAGGAGTGGCTCGACCAGGCCGTCGCCGAAGGCCGCCGGTAGAGCGGGACAGCCGTGCTGGTCGTTGACACCAACGTCGTTGTCTACCTGCTCACCCAGACCGACAAGACGGCCGCGGCCCGACGGTTGTGGGCCACCGACCCCGACTGGTGGGCACCTCGACTCCTCGTCTATGAACTGGCGAATGTGTTCACGCGGCTGGTGCGCACCCAGGGGCTGCCCCCGCGGGCCGCGGTGGCCGGGCTCGAAACCGGCACGCGGGTGATCAGACTGCTCCAGCAAGAACCTTCGGCCGGCCGGTTTCTCGAGATCGCGGCGGCACTGAATCTCAGCGCATACGACGCGGCCTATCTGGCGGCGGCAGAGAAGCTGCGAGTACCACTCGTCACCGAGGACGGCCGTCTGCTCCGCGCCGCTCCGCAGTTGACACGGCCGCTGGCATAAACGGAGTCGCCCAGAGTCCAGCTACCCCTAGAGGCCATGCCGGGCCATGGCATGCTCCTGTACAGTGGAGTGATGGCACGTCTGTCTTCGAAAGGGACTACAACATCATGGCCGCCACGTACGAACGACTGCTGAGCCCGGGCACGATCGGTCCGGTCACCACCCGCAACCGCATCATCAAGACAGGCGCCGGCCTGCTGATGTCGCACGACAGCGACACATATATGCGACCCGAGGTCCTCGCCTTCTACGAGAGCATGGCCAAGGGGGGTACCGGCCTCATCGTGGTCGAATCTCCCGGCATTGACTACCCGGCGGGGATTCGCTGGCGGTGGCGCTACCGCGCCGATGACGATCGCTTCATCGAAGGTCTGAAGCAGCTCGTCGAGGTCATACACAAGCACGGCTGCCCGACCTTCATGCAGATGTACCACGACGGTCCCTGGCAATCGCACCTCGCCTTCGAGCCCGACCCCATGTTCGACGGTCCACCGTTGGCCGCCTCGCCGGTCGTCGTCCCCTGCCCCACCGACTTTCACAACGAGATGCCCAAGGCGCTCACGATCGCCGAGATCGAGGCCCTCGTGGAGAAGTTCGCGGCGGCGGCCGAGCGGGCCAAGAAAGCCGGTTTCGACGGCGTCGAGGTGAACGCGGCGAGCAGCCACCTACTGCACAACTTCCTATCGCCCTTCTGGAACCGGCGCGAGGACATCTACGGCGGATCGAGCGAGAACCGCAGCCGCTTCGCTTCGCAGGTCATCCAGGAGATCAAGCGGCGGTGTGGGGCGGGCTTCGCCTGCAGCATCATCATCAACACGCTCGAGGTGGGCCAGGCACTCGGCTACGACGACAGCACCATGCTGACTCCGGCGTTGGCCCGCGAGAACGCCCGCTGGCTCGAGAAGGCCGGGGCAGACGCCATCCACACCCGCAGCCACTGGCTCGGCTACCACGTGCCCGGCTACGTGCCCGACCTGCTGTTCTACCCCGAGCCGCCCATCCCGGTAGAGAGATTCCCCAAGGAGTACTACGCGAAGGAGCAGGGTGCGGGCGCAAACATCCTCCTGGCCGCGGGCATCAAGAAGGAAGTCTCCATTCCCGTGACCGTCGTCGGCCGCCTCGACGCTGACATGGGCGAAAAGGTGCTGCAAAACGGCTGGGCTGACTTCATCGGCATGACCCGGCGGCTCCAGGCCGACCCCGCGTACGTCGACAAACTGGCGCAGGGCCGGCTCGACGACATCGCCCCCTGCACCGGCTGCGAAAACTGCCTGGGCACCAAGAGCTGCCGCATCAACGGCCTGCTCGGCACTCCCTACACCGGCATCGACAAGGCGCCCACGAAGAAGCGGGTGCTCGTGATCGGCGGAGGCCCGGCGGGCATGGAGGCCGCGCGCGTCTCGGCCCTCCGCGGCCACGACGTCACGCTCTACGAGAAGGCTCCCAAGCTCGGCGGCCTCCTCCCCATCGCCGCCATCGTCAAGGGCAAGCACCCTGAGGACGTTCCGCTCATCACCGCCTACCTCGAGCGGCAGATACGCAAGCTGGGCGTCAGGGTCGTCACCGGCAAGGCGGGCGGCGTGGACACGGTCGAGAAAGTGCGTCCCGACGTGGTGTTCCTCGCCACCGGGGCGAGCGCGAGCATCCCTCCGATCAAGGGCATCGATCGCCCGAATGTGGTGAGCGGCGCCGCGCTGCACAAACGGTTGAAGGCCTACACGCGCTTCTTCACGCCTTACACCATGCGTCGGTTGACCCGGTTCTACCTGCCGCTCGGCAAGAACGTCGTGGTCATCGGCGGAGCGCTGCAGGGATGCGAACTGGCCGAGTTCCTGGTGAAGCGGGGCCGCACCGTGACGATCGTCGAGCAGGCCGATCTGCTGGGCGACGGAATGATCGACGCGGTGCTGGGCAACCTCATCACGTGGTTCGTGAAGAAGGGCGTGGGCATGGTCACGGGGGTGCGGGAGTATGTGGAGATCACCGACGCCGGCTTGACGATCATCACCAAAGAGGGGCGCACGCAGACCATTGCCGCCGACAGCATAGTCTCGGCCCTGCCGCTCACCGCGAATGACGAACTGCTCCCGGCGCTACGCGCGAAGGTCGCTGAGGTCTACCCCATCGGCGATGCGGAGAAGCCGGGCCTCATGCGCGATGCCATCGGCGCCGGCACGCGGACGGCCTTGCAGGTGTAGGGGGAGGCCGACGGGTCGCCGGTCTCGCCAACGCCGTCGCGAACGAAGGGCGGTGGCTCTTGGAGGGGACTGATACGATGGCGCTCATGGAGCGCGACCAGATCTCTCTCACGGCTCAGGAAGTGGCTCGCATCAGACGGGAGCTCGCGCGCCCGGGTGACGGCACCGCGGGGGCAGAAGACGAACGGCGATTCTTGGCGACGATCGAAAAGGATTCTCCCGAATCCATGCGGCCCTATCTGGCCTCGCGGACGGCCTTCTTCGATGATTCGGTCACGGCGGCACAACGAGACGGGGTCTTCCAGATCGTGCTCGTGGGCGCCGGCTACGACGGCCGAGCCCTCCGCTTCCGGTCGCCTGAGACCAGCTTCTTCGAGCTCGATCATCCCGCCACCCAGACCGACAAGCTCGCCCGCTTGCGCTCGCTCGACATAGCCGTTGACGACGTGCGCTTCGGCGCGCTTGACTTCACCTGCGACGATGCCGGCCTGGTGTTGGCCTCGTTGGGGCATCGGGACGACCTTCGCAGCCTCTTTCTCTGCGAGGGAGTGACCGTCTACCTGGAGGAGCCCGTGCTGCGCGGTCTCTTGGCGGCCCTGCGCAGGCAGGCGGCCGCCGGCAGCGTGCTGGCGGTGAACTTCGCTGTCACGACCGGCGATGCCGACTTCGAAGCGCAGAGCGCCGCATGGCAGGCGAGGCTGGCGACCCTGGGCGAAAGGCCGAGAAACCGTCCCGACCGGGAGGAGGTTCTCCGCCTGCTCGAGGACGAGGGGTGGCAGCCCCGCGACCTGGTGACGCCGGCGAATGCTGAGTTCGGCGCCCGCCTGTCGGGGGCGCTGTTCGTTCGGGCGGTGGCGTCAGGAGGCTGCTGAAAAGCTGCGGCCCGCCGCCCTGCAATCTCAGGGCCTCACGTTGTACTCGCCGATCGGCACCGGGCGGCTCGAGACTTCGACCTGATCGTCCTCCCGCTTCAGGATCACCCATTTCAGCCAGTGCTCGTTGTCGAGCTCGGGATAGTCTTCGCGGAAATGGAAGCCGCGGCTCTCGGTCCTCGTGAGCGCCGCCCGCAGCGTCAGCTCGGCACAGAGGGCCATGCTCCTGACCTCGTGGCACGCGGCAAGGTAATGCGGATCGACGGCCCGCAGTTCGGGCAGCATCTCCTTCACCGCTTCGAGCCCCGCGAGGGCTTCCTCCAACCGTTGCCCGCTGCGGCGGAGGCTGTACTTCATCGGAGCTACCAGATCCTGAAGCTTGGAAACCGCCTCCTTGGGTGAAGCGCCATTGCTGCGCTCCAGCGGGGCGAACGCTTCGGCCCTGAGCTGCTTCACGAGGCCGGCGTCCGCGTCCGCAGCCGGGCTCTCCGCGGCGAAGCGGGCGGCCGACGGTCCTCCCCACGAGGCGCTGACGACCGCGAACATGATGCCCGAGCCGGGCGCCACTCCCGGAGGTGAGGGCAGCGCCCCGGCGACCGCCGAGCCCGCGTAGCTGGTATCGCCGATGGCCCAGAGCCCTTCGACCGTCGTCCTCATGTCCCCATCGACCTTGACACACGAGGTCTCGCCGTGCAGCGGCACGCCGATCTCACGCCTGGTGCCTTCGGGCTGCCCGTACTTGCGCTCCTTGGCGGCCATGCGGTCCATCCACTCCGACAGCTTGGGCAGGGGCATCGGTGGGAGCTCGGGTGCCGACTCGGGCGGGGCGAAGAAGATGGGCCCCCTACCCTCCGCGGCTTCCTTGTCGATGCCAACGGCGAGTTGTATGGGAAGGAACACTCCGGCGGGACCGGAGCCCTTCAGGTACTTCTCGGTGAGGTTCTCGCCCCGGGCGTTCACGAGAAACTCGAACGGCACGAGGCCGCTGTCGGTGTCCTGCCAGACGGTGTGGCCGTAGAGATTGCCGAACTCGGCATTGCGCATCTCGGCTCCGGCCCGGAATGCCGCTGCTATGCCGTCACCCGTGCCGGCCACCCAGAATCGCCGCACCTTGTAGCCGCAGCTGCCGTTGGCAAGAATCGTGGCCTTGGCTTTGAAGATCTGGAAGCGGCCGCTGATCATGTCGAAGCCGACGGCGCCCACGACGCGGTCGCGCTCCATCAGGAGGTCGGTCACGTGGATCTTGTTCATGATCCGCGTGCCGAGCTTGCGGGCCCTCGCCCGGATGGGGAGCATCAGGTCCATGTCGATGAAGCCCAGGGTGTAGTCGGGAGCCCAGAACGCGGGGACGCCGATGACGTTGCCATCGGGGGTTCGCGCCAGCTTCGCGCCCCACCTGCCCAGCGTCTCGATGGCGCCAGGCGTGCTGTTGACGTAGCGCGACAGCGAATTCTGATCGTTGAGGTAGGCACCGGCGGTGCGCACCTGGAAATCGATGAACTTGTCAGCGTCGTCGTTCGGACCGAGGAAGGTGAGCACACCGCCGATCTTGGCGCCCTTGCCGGCCCAGCCTGCGGTCTGCTTCTCGACTATCATGACGTCGACCTGCGGACACTCCTCTTTCGCCGCCACGGCGGCCGCCAAGCCGCCGATGCCGCCGCCGATGATCAGAACGTCAGTCGTTAGTACTTCGCCCAGTTCTTCCAGTGAAGCCAAGGGGGACCCCATTCTTTGCGTTTACGACAGAGAGCCTACTAGTACGACGGCCGCAGAGGCGCCGGTATGCGCGGCACCACATCGATGAGCTGCTCCGGGCAGGCGCACTCGCACGCCAGGCACCAGACGCAGTCCTCGGGATACGCGATCACCGGTCGCTTGGTCTGCTCATCCCAGCGGATCACGTCCGCGAAGCAGGCGTTCATGCACGACTTGCAGCCGTTTCAGTCCTCGAGATCGATCGTGATCTCTTTGATCCAGTCTTCGTGCGTTCTCTTCATGCGGACAACCTACTCCTCGACGTAGACGATCTGGGAACCTTCCTTCTTGATCTTGAAGGCCGACCGGCGGTTGATGGCCGGGTCGGACACCGCCTGCCAGATGCCCCAGAGCGAAGGCAGAAAGTCTTTGAGCGTGCTGACCTCGGCGACGTTGTGCGCCGGCCAGCCACCGCCCGTGGGCGTCTTGCCGCTCGGATGCGGCGGAAGGGGTTCGTGCGCCATGGCCGGATCGGGCCCCAGCGACATACCCGGAGGCACGTGCATGCAGGATCGGAGCTTGAGTCCACCGGGAATCGCTTCGTACTGGTGCGACAGCATCACCCAGGGTGGCATGCCCGGTTGGTCGCCCGTGGAACCCGCGGTGAGCAGATGGTCGTAGGTCCAGAAGTCTTTGTGCGCCGGAGTGCCGAGGTTGGGATCGACCCACTCGATGCGGAGGTCCATCACCGGACCGTAGTCGATGCTCTCACTCGCGATCTGAACGGCCCCGATGTGGCCGCCCAACGGCGGCTTGACCTCCCAGCGGAAACCCTTGTGCTCGTCGGGGCACCAGAGTTCGTAGCCCTTCTCCATGTTGACCCACCACCAGTCCAGCATCTCGACGGTGACCCCTGGAACGGTATGGTCGACCACCAGCCAACCCGCCGGGTATGTCCCCTCTTCCACCACGTGTCTCCTTCCGGTCGCGAGATGCTGTGTCAACCCATACTACCCGGAGAAGCGAGTGGAGTGGCAGGGTGACGACGACCATCGTGGCGCTTGCCTCAGGCAACCTCGACGAAAAAACGCTGGCGGACTGCATCAGGGCCAGCATCAAGAAACGGCTCCGGCCTGCCCGCTAGCGGCCTGCTCCGCGCCTCTCCTCCGCCGCCTTTCGACGACCGGGTCCTATCAGAGCGGCGGCCACGCCGACCACACACAGCGACGCGAAGATCAAGAAGGTCGTGCGGATGCTGGTCATGAGGTTCACGTGGTCGGCGGCGCTGATCTCGTGCCGCCCCACGACGACGGCGAGCACCAGGGCGGCGATGCCCATGCTGAAGCTCTGCCCGGCAACCCGCATGGTCGAGGAAGTGGCCGCGGCGACGCTCACGTACCGGCGGTCGACGCTGCCCATGACCGTATGGATGATGGGCGACGAGAACAGCCCGAAGCCCAGGCCGACCACGCAGAGCACGGCGATCACGTACCCATAGGAAGTGGTCTCTCGCAGAACGGTGAAGGCGAACAGACCGGCCGCGCACAGGGCCATGCCCGTCGCCGCGACCAGGCGCGCCTCCAACCGGTCGGCCAACCGTCCCGCGATCGGCGACACAAGAGCCTGCACGAACGGCCCCGCGACCAACACGAAACCGGCGGTCTGGGCGTCGAGGCCTCGATCGTAGAGCAGGTAGAGGCTCATGAGAAACGCCAGCCCGGTGGTAGCCGCGTAGTTGATGAACAGGGCGGCGTTCGCCGAGGCGAATACCCGGTTTCGCCGCCATAGGTCGACGTTGAGGATTGGATCGGCCGCCCGGCTCTCAAGCACGACGAAGCCGGCCAGTGCGAGAACCCCGGCCGCGATGAGACCGTAGCCGATCGCCCCCGGCACGTACGAGAACCCTATGATGAGAGCCGCGAGCGCTACTACCCAGGCGACCGAGCCGCGGATGTCGAAGGGGGCCGTCTTCGCTTCGCGCCACTCCAACCCGCGCAGGGTGAAGAGCGGCACGACGAAGTTGGCGAGGTTGAGCGCCCCCAGCACCAGGAACAGCCCCCGCCAGCCCACGTTGTGCGTGAGGATGCCGCCCAACACGGGGCCCAGCGTGATACCCAGGTAGACACCCGACACCTGCAGGCCAAGGGCCCTCCCACGAGTCTCCGGAGGAAAGGAGAGCGTGGTCAGGGTCACCGTGGTGGAGAAGAGAAATGCCCCGGCGACACCCTGCAGCGCCTGGGTGACAATCAGTACCGTCCCGTTCGGGGCGAGGCCGGAGGCGAAACAGAAGACAGCGAATCCGGCGAGCCCCACGAGAAAGACGGCCTTGCGGCCCCGGAAATCGGATACGCGGGCCATGGGCATGAGCAAGGCGCCCGTGGCAAGGATGCTGGAAAGAGTGACCCAGCTGAGGGCCACGGCGGAGAGGTTGAGATCAGACGCGATCTGCTCGAGAGCCACATTGACGCCGGAGAAGGCGAAGGCGGTCAGAAAGCCGCACGCCGTGACCGCGGCGAGTACCATGCGCTGTTTCGATCGTTCCATCCCGAACAGCTTAGCAGCAGGCCGGGCGATGGGGATTCAGCGCCTCGCCTCCGATGACCCCCCCCCGACTACGGTGAAGCGACCGCTACGGCCGCTCCCTACTTCCGCCACAGATTGTAGAGTAGTTGGGCGCACTCTCCGCGGGTAGCCGGAGACATGAATTCGTACCCGGCGCCGATCCCCTCGAGCCCGGCAAGCAATCCGGCATGGGCCGCTTTGCGGGCGTTGAGATAGTGTTCCTCCAGCGAGAACCGAACGGGAGCGAAGGGAGGCACGTATCCCTCCGGCGGGTCGGGAAGGCCGGCCGCCCTGGCCACCATGGTAATGAGTTGCTCGCGAGTGATGTTGTTGCCCGGCGCGAAGGTGGTTGGAGTCGTACCTACGGTGACCCCATGTGCAGCGCAAACGGCCACGTACCTCGACGGGTAGAAGGGGTCGGAGCCCATCTGCGTGGCCACGTCGACGAAGGGGCAGACTTCCCCGCCGGTCACCGGGTATTCGAGGGTCTTCACGATCATCTTGGCGAACTGCTGCCGAGTGACGGGGTCGAACGGGTGGAACATGCCGTCTTCCTTGCCCACGATGACCTCACGGGCGGCAAGGTTCGTGATGGCCGCATAGTATGGATGATCCTCACTCACATCTGAAAACGTCGTGCCTGCCGAACTCTGGTGGTCTTCGAGGATCTCCAGCTGGTAGACCTTCGCGTCCGACCAGTTCTCATTCGTGCGCTGCGACGCCCATAGATAGACTCCGTCCCAGGCCAGATCCCAGGTTCCTTCAGAGGCGGCGTAGATCCACCCCACCTGATGTCCGGAGACATCGTATTTGGCGATGCCTTGCGCGCCCGGGCACCAGAAGTACTGCCCATCCCAGGCCAGCCCGCCGCCACCGCCATGATCGAGGTTGATCGTGTCGACCAGAGCCCCGGTCTTCGTCATCCGGTAGATAACCGGCGATACCCAGCCCATGACGCACAGATTGCTGCCGTCCCATGCCAGTCCCTTGCACCCACCTTGGGACGGGTATGGAGAATCGATGCTGTAGACGATGGCATGCGTCGAAGGATCGACCTTGAAGATCTTGCGCGCGGCGAAATCGAGCAACCACATGTAGCCCTGGTCGTCGAAGGTCATCCCCCACGGCTGGAGGGGAGTGCCCCATTGGGGGGAACCGGTCAGCGTGAAGTCCTCCAGCACTTGCCCATTCTGCGGGTCAAGCTTGTACACGTGTGCCCATACCGTGCAGGTCCAGATGCACTGCCCGTCCCAGGCCAGGGCCCACGTCAGCCCAAGAGTGGCCCCCATCTTGCGGATGACGCGCCGGGTCTCATCGTCGGGATAGACATACATGTAGCGATCCAGTTGCTGGTCGCTCGGCGTGTACCCCAGAGCATACGACTGGTCGGCGGTGAAACCGATATCGATGGAGCTTTGCGGCATGTAGGAGGAGGTCACCGTGCTGTACGGTCCCCCGATCGCCGCGGCGTTTCCGTTGAGAGTCAGGTTGCTCACCTCGATCGTGTTGTTGCCATCCCCCACGCCGATTCCATGGCCTTTGTTGTTTTCGATGGCGTCACCGAGGGCCCGTAGCGTGCTGGAATTGTCGGCCGATAGGCCGTGAGCGCCGTTGTCATGAATCAGTGAACGCCGAATCTCGCCCACCGAATTGTCGATGTGAACCCCGCAGGTGCCGTTGCGCCAGACCTCGCAGTAGTCCATGAGAATGGTGTTGGACTGCTCGGCGGCGAGGCCGTTGTAACCATTCTCGTAGATCTGGCAGTAGGTGAGGGTGGGCTGGCAATAGGACTCAAAGTAGACACCCTCCCAGTTGTTCCACCGGAACACGCAGTGGCTTATCGAAGGCGAGGCGTTCCAAGCATTCAGGCCCTGCAGCGCGCACTCGAACACGCAGTACTCGAAGCGCGCCGGCCCGCTGGGCGACATGACGCGGAGCATGGACCAATCCCCGTTCTGAGGGTCGGCGGCGTCGGAGGTGAAGTAGATCGGATCAGACGCCGTGCCCGCTGCGACGATCGAGCCTTGCACGCGCATTGTCAGCCGCTTCGTGGGTTCGCGGTAGCCACGATAGTGCTGGAACTCGACGCGGGTGCCCGGCTGTATGGTCAAGGTGACTCCCGCGGGCACCTGCACGTGATTGGTAACAAGAATCTCGCCTTGCCAGGTGGTGTTCTGAGCGATCGTTCCTCCGACGATGGTGGGTACAGCCTGCACCGGCGGAGCAAGCACGAGCAGACAAGCGACCACACCGAAAAGGACACATACGGCCGGCACGAGCGGCCTCAGACTGCGACGCAACATGGCAACTACACCTCCTTGTCGCTGGAGCCTACCTCCTGTCGCAGCCGGTCCTGCGGGCTGTGGGCAGCGAGCCCCCCGGGTGCGATGGACGGCCCGGATTCCTATACCGATTGTCGCTCAGGCAGGTGCGCTCGCGCAAACACGAACGAGGGCCGGGCGCCTCACTTTGGACGATGATAGTCTGGGTCCGAGCTACCCGGACGTGTGTCTGGCCCATGATTCGGCTGACGCAGAGAACCGCGGATCGTCATGTCCGACGAATAGAGGTCGCCGTCATCTGCCTCTTCGTGGCAGGCGTCGCCCAGCTATCCTTGTCCTCAACCCCGCGCCCGTACGCGTGGCGCAATCCGATGGGAGCGACAGCGCAAGCGTGACGGCCCCGCGGCATGGCGAGAGAGGCTGGCGAGCTTGGGCGAGAAGCCGCGAACGCGCCCCTGCTCGGCAAGAAGTCCTCAGCATGCTGGAGAGCGCAGGCTGGCGGCGGAGTAAGGGACTGGCGGCGCGGTCCGCTCACCCCCTCAGATGTGTTCGCGCCGCGACGCCTCAAGCCGGCGGATAGTGCTCCAGGAAGTACCTGTCCTCCCAGATGTCCCGGTAGGTGTCGTCGCCGACGCCCGACTCGATGGAGCCCCCTTTGTAGAGGAGCGTACCGCGGAATCGTTCGATCGACTCTCGCAGAAACCCGTGCTTGTAGACGTCTTCGAGCACCCACTCCGAGGGCATCGACGCCCCGTCGTACTGCCGGTACATGCCGTAGCGCACCATGTGCTGCGCAAGCATGTCCACGTGGCTTTCGTTCAGGCACCCGTGCCAGGCGAGCGCCAGCATCTCGCAGTCGCGAACGATGTCCAGCAACTCCTTCGGCGATGTCGCATCGGCGAATTTCCGCGTGAGCACCAACGAGATCCGCGCCGCGTTCTTCTCGACGAACCGCTTCCAGTCGGCAGGATCGGTCTTGAATTTCATGAACGAGAGCACCGAGAGCAAAACGGGCGCACAGGCCTCGTCGTCGAGCACCCTTTCCAGACCCGGCACCCATTTGGCCTCGCCCCGGAACGCGTGCAGGAGATCTATGCTCGGGTGCGCGAATGGACCGGCCAAGAC
>JAKAHF010000579.1 GCA_021815245.1 Actinomycetes bacterium | reverse complement strand
TGTGACCGCCGGGACACTTCGCGACTCGCTGCTCAAGACCGACTTCGTCGGGCCCGAAGGGCGTGAGTACTTCGCCAACGGCAGCAACGCGGCCACCAAGCCGTTCTACATCGTCAAGGTCATCAAGATCGACATCCCCAACGTGGGTGCGGTCTACAAGTACGCTCTGGTCAAGACCTATGAAGACGTCCCGCCGGAGGGTCTCGCCGAATAGGCGTGACTCTGGGCGACGCTCGAGACGTCGAGCCGATCGACACTGGTGGGGGGACGGAAATCGTCCCCCCACCCACACACAACGACGCGCATGACGATAGAAGGCACGGCTGTGAATGGATGAAGTGCTCTCAACGTTTGTGATCGGGCTCTCGCGGGGGTCCATACTCTTCCTGCTCGCCACGGGACTCTCCCTCACCATGGGACTGATGCGGGTCGTCAACATGGCCCACGGAGCCCTCTATATGGTGGGCGCTTTCGTGGGACTCTACGTGGCCAAGCAGGCCGGCAACTACTGGGCGGGAGCTGTGGCCGCCGCATTCTGTGCCGCCGCCATCGGGCTGCTAATAGAGGCCGGCTTTCTGCGCAGGCTCTACAAGCGAGAGGCCGACCAGGTGCTTTTGACGATCGGCTTCATCTACGTGCTCATCGGCGTGGTCACGTGGATCTGGGGCACGCTTCCCCAGAGCGGCATCGTGCCGGGGCCGTTCTCGAGGTCGGTGCAGGTGGGTAGCAGCACGCTCTCCCTGTGGCGCCTGTTTCTCATAGGCTTTGGTCTCGTCATGGCCACGCTTCTCTGGTTATTTCAGGACAAGACCAAGATCGGCGCCCGGGTGCGGGCCGGCATGGACAGCAAGGAGATCGCCGGGGCCCTCGGCATCGATCTCAGGGTGCTGTTCACCGGGGTGTTCGTGCTGGGCTCGTTCGTGGCGGGACTCATGGGGCTGCTGGGCTCGCAGACATACAATGTCGAGAGCAATCTGGCGTGGTCGACGCTCCTCGCGTCGTTGATCGTCGTGGTGGTGGGGGGCGCCGGTTCGGTGCAGGGCGCGTTGATCGGGGGTCTGCTTCTCGGGTTGCTCGAGGCGTTCGGCCAGATGTACTCGCCCAAGGTTGCGGCGTATCTCATCTACGCCGCACTTGTGGTGATCCTCTTGTTCAGGCCCTCCGGACTGCTCGGCCGTCGGGCGGGAGGGGGGCAGCACGCTTCGGAGGCATTGGAGCGGGCGTCGGCCTACAAGGCGCCGGCGTCGAAGAAGCCCAAGCGGTCGGTCGCTCCGGTGGCGGCCGGGTCTTTGAAGCACCCTCTTCTCAAGAAGTACCTGCCCTTCGCGGTTGTGCTCTGCGCACTCGTCTTCGTGCCGCTCGGATTGGGGTCGTTCGAACAGACCTTGATGGCAAAGGTGCTGGTATTCGCGATCTTCGCCATGAGCCTCGATCTGTTGATGGGATACACAGGCCTCATCTCGTTCGGTCACGCCGCCTTCTTCGGCATGGGCGGCTACGTCATCGCGATCCTGACCAAGAGCTACGACATCAGCTCGTTCTGGATCGTCTTTCCGCTCGCCCTTCTGCTCAGCGCGGCTCTTGCCGCCTTCATCGGGTTCCTGTCGCTCAGGGTCTCGGGCGTGTACTACCTTCTCGTCACCATGGCTTTCGGGCAACTGCTCTTCGTTGTTGCCGAGAAATGGAACTCGCTTACCCGGGGCAAGAGCGGCCTGCCGGGCATCCGAAAGCCCGACCTCTGGGCCGGTTCGCACCAGTGGAACAATCTGAAGTTCTACTTCATGGTGCTCGTCATCTTCGTGATCTGCTTCTTCCTGATGCGCCGCATCACGCGTTCCGCCTTCGGCAAGACGCTCATCGGCATCCGCGAGAACGAGTCGCGCATGAACAGCCTCGGGTTCAACACCTGGGGAGCCAAGTACGCGATCATCATCATCGCGGCGGTCTTCGCCGGAGTCGCGGGGGCTCTATGGGCATACCAGAACAACACCATGGTGCCTTCCGATTTCGCGCTCGAGCGATCGGCTCTGCCGATGCTCATGGTGATCATCGGTGGGGGTGGCACCCTGTGGGGACCCTGCCTGGGCGCCGCCGTCATCGTGCTGGCCGAGCACTACTCCAGCCTCTACTTGGGTGAGCGCTGGTACCTGATCATGGGTGGCCTGTTCGTGTTCAGCGTGATGCTTCTGAGGGGCGGGCTGGCCCGCTACTTGACCCGGGCGTGGGACAGAGCTTGGTCTCCCCGCACCCGAGGCCCGGCGCCGGCGAACGAGCCAGGAGGGGGAGGGCGGCCATGACGCTGCTGCGGGTGGAGGAACTGTCGAAGAGCTTCGGCGGACTGCGCGTCTTGACCGGCGTCACGTTCGGCGTGGAGGCCGGGGAGAAGCTCGCCCTCATCGGGCCGAACGGCGCGGGCAAGAGCACGCTTCTCAACGTGATCGGCGGGCAGCTCGCGGCCTCGGGTGGCGAGGTGTTTCTGTACGAGAAGCGCATCACGCGCATGTCGCCGCACAAACGTCTTCACGAGGGGTTGGGCCGGTCGTACCAGACGAACAACCTCTTCTTCCACCAGTCGGTCATGGACAACCTGCTCCTCAGCGTCTACGGGGCTCAGGGAGCGCATTTTCGGATGTGGAGCCCCCTGGAGAAACGCAAGGAATGCCGCGAGGAGGCGGAAGCACTGCTCGTCGCCGCCGGACTTGGCGAACGTCGGTTCGAGCCCCTGCATACGCTGTCGTATGGGGAGCAGCGCCTCGTGGAACTGCTTGCCGCCTTCGCCGCGAGACCACGCATCGTGCTGCTCGACGAACCCAGCGCCGGCCTACCGACGGCGGAGGCGGCGGGCTTTGCCGAGGTGATCCGTAGGTTGGCGGGCGACACGACCCTGGTC
>JAKAHF010000578.1 GCA_021815245.1 Actinomycetes bacterium | reverse complement strand
CCGCGGGAGCCGCCGACACCGCACGCGAAGCGGCCGCCGGTCGGCGCGGCCGGCTCACCATTGGCAACGTCGGGCCGGTGACGGCGAGCTTCATGCCGGGCGCGCTGGCCGCGTTTCGCACACGATATCCCGATGTCACCGTCGAGCTGATCGAGATCGAAGCCTCGGAACAGGTCGCCGCGCTCGACCGCGGCACGATACAGGTCGGCTTCACGGTGGAGAAGCATGCGGTCATTCCTCCCGACATCTCGCATCGCGTCGTCGTTAGCTCGGCCATGTGCGCCGTCGTCGGCCCGCTCCATCCGCTCGCCTCCGCGAAGCGGCTCTCACTGTCGGACCTTGCCCGTGAGAAGCTCCTCTGCTTCGCCGGCCAGAAGTCGCAGACGCATGCGAACCTCGTACGCGAAATCTTCGCCGGGCACGGCCTGAAGCCGCGAGCGATCACGATCGTGGCCGGCTTCGAATCCCTTCTCGCGATGATCGCCGGCGGCCAGGGGGTTTCGCTGATGCCTCGCCACATCACGACCGCCGCCGCAGATCGACTCGCCATCATTCCTCTTCGCGAAACCGGCGAGGATCTGGTGTTCGAGCTTTCCGCCGTGTGGCGTGCTCGGCAGACATCGCCTCTCGCCGCGAACTTTGTCCGTCTGATCCCACCGACAGCTCAACGCGGGCGGCGCCGGTAGGCACCTCGCCAACACACCTCCGGAGCCGGACGCCAAGCGGAGAGGGACACGCCCGTGTCCATCGGCGGGCGGATCGACGCGAGCCGGCCGATATTATGTGCAAAATTCGCACATGTATATCGTCGCCATGGCCAGTCGTATACAGACTCCGTTTCACCCCTGATTGGTGTCCATCCGCCACACGGGTCTGGTCATTTTAAAAAGCTGTCGCCAACACCACTGCACTCCGGTGCCCCAGATGGATGCCCGATCGACCCCTTCGGTGCTTGGTAGAACGAGCAGCGGGTCGATGGTAAGCGACTCCATCAGCATATCTACTGCGCTATATAATTTCGGCAGCAGCCGCTGGCGCCACGGCACCGCGCGCCAATGCATCCCCGAGCTTTCCCTATGAAACCGCATGCACCGCGTGGCGGAGTAAAACCCTGGGCTCGACTTGTCGTGCTCGTCGCGCTCGCCCTCGCGGGCTGCCAGCCGAAGCCGCCGACGACGCCAGCGCCCAGCGGCGAGTCGACTTTCTCCGTCACCCCCCCGATCCATGCCGGTCCCAACGATCTTTTCGAAGACGTCACGGCAACAGCCGGCATCAAGTTCGTCCAGCAGTTCTGCGACAACCGGATCGCGAACATTCTCGAGTCGAATGGCTCGGGCATCGTCGTCTTCGACTACGACGGTGACGGGTACATGGACCTCTACTTCGTGAATCCGGGCCCGCTCGCCGGTGTCACCCACGAGGCGCCCGGCACCCGTCGGGAACCCAACCGGCTTTATCACAACAACCGCGACGGTACCTTCACCGACGTGACGGAGCAGGCGGGAGTCGGAGGGGCGGGCTTCGGCATCGCTGCCGCGGCCGCCGATTATGACGGTGACGGCCGCACGGACCTCTATGTGGTGAACGTCGGCAAGAACATCCTGTATCACAACAACGGCGATGGCACGTTCACCGACGTCACGGACAAAGCCGGTGTCGGCGATTCGGGAACCGGAATCGGAGCCACATGGCTCGACGTGAACAACGACGGCAAGCTCGACCTCTACGTCGCGAACTACCTGACGCTCGATCCGAACTACCGTCTCTACTACAACCCGAACAGCTATCCCGGCCCGCTGGCGTACAAGCCGGAGCGCGACGTGCTCTACATCAACAACGGTGACGGCACGTTCCGAAACGCGAGCGCCGAGTCCGGCATCGATGCTGTCGCGCCGCACCGCAGTATGTCGGTCTGCCCGCTCGACATCAATGGCGACGGCCACGAGGACATCTACATCTGCAGCGACGCCACGCCGAATCTGCTGCTGATCAACGACGGCAAGGGCCATTTCACCGACGAGGCGGCCAGGCTCGGGGTTGCGTTCAACGCGCTCGGCGAGGCCGCGGGGTCCATGACGGCGGCCGTGGGAGACTGCAACGGCGACCAGAAGCCCGACATCCTCGTCTCGCGGCTCGGTTACGGTTCGCTCTACATGGGGACGGACGCCGGCTTGTTTCTCGACCAGATGATGGCGTCGGGGCTGGGCGTGGAGACGGCGCAATACGTCGGCTGGGGCTGCAACTTCATCGATTTCGACAACGCGGGGAAGCTCGACGTGTTCATCGCGAACGGGGACGCGTTCCGGATGGTCGGCTGGCAGAGTCTGCTGCTGGAAAACGACGGTACAGGGAAGTTCCGAAACGCGGTGGACAAAGGCGGCGCGTATTTCCGGACGCCCGTGCGGGGCCGTCCCAGCGTCGTGCTGGACTACGACAACGATGGGCGTGAAGACCTCCTGGTTGGGCTCATGGGCGACCGGCCTGTGTTGCTTCACAACCGCGACAAATCCGGCAACCACTGGATCACACTGGCGCTGCACGGTACGCGGAGCAACGGGCCGGGTTGGGGAGCTTGGGTCAAGCTCGCTGCCGGTGGCCACACCTATGTCCAGGAGAACCGCTGCCCCTCCACCTTCCTGAGCCAGTCGGACCCGCGGCTGCATTTCGGGCTCGGCAAGGTCGCGAACGTGGATCGCATCCAGATCAAGTGGCCGAGCGGGACGGTCCAGACGCTCACAAACGTCCGGGCGGACCAGATCGTCTCGATAACCGAACCCAAGACTCCATGACCGCACACCGTACGCTTCTCGCTTCGGTCGTGGTGTTGCTGGCCGGCTGTTCACATTCCGTTCCGCAGGGTTCGCTTGTTCTCTCCGAAACGCCCGGCAGCCAG
>JAKAHF010000577.1 GCA_021815245.1 Actinomycetes bacterium | reverse complement strand
TTCAGCAGGTCGTCGCGAACTGCGTGGGCGATAGCGTGATTGAGACTACCTGTGTCCGGATGCCCGAGCACGAGCAGGATCTTCATAGTTCAGGCCTCGTCGTAGGCCCGGATGGCCGCGGGCAACGCCTGGGTCACTCCGGTGCCGGCCGCCGGCAACCCGATAAGGACCGCGCTGATCACCTCATCGCGCGTGGCGCCCGCCTGTTTCGCCAACTCATCACCCATGCACGTGCCTCCTCCGGCTGGTGGTCACAAACGAGCTATGACCCGTCCCACGTCTTCGCAGGTAGCACCGAGCCGAAGAAGGGAACGGACCAGGAGATCGATTGATACAGTCGGGTCGGCAGCTTCCATCTTGGCGACCCGCGATTGGCTCGAGCCGAGTATCCTTGCTGCGACGCCTTGCGTCCAACCCCGCGCTCGGCGGAGATCTCTCAGGTAGTCGGAAAGGGCAAGCCTGAGATCGACCAAGGCGTCGTCCTCGGGCGTCAGGGCAAGAACACCGCCATGCGCGTGGTTGTTGTCGCTCATCACCCGAGTATATGTCAGAACTGACATATCAGACAAGGGACGCGCAGCGTACGGCATGGTCGCTTCACACGTTGAACTCGGCGGCCAGGAACTCGGCCGGGGTGCAGACCAGGCACCAAGGCTCGACTTCCTCCGCGAGCCTCCCGTCCCCGGTCACCAGCACGGGGTCCGGCACTGCCCGCAGCAACGCGATCACGTGCGCGTCACCCTGCATCGCCACGCTCGTGTCGACAGGTGCGACCTCACGAATGGAGGCGTTGACCACGAGGCCGGCCAGCAGTCGATCCACCTCTCGTTCGCTCAGTCCATGACAGGCAAGAATCCTTGGCCGCAAGAGCACCTGCCGGTACTCGACGAGAAGTGCCTCGGAGATAGCAAACCGCAGACTTCCCCGCACGAGCGCTTCGAGAATGAAGCGCGGAGGCGAATCTCGACTCGCGCCGAGCAGGCCGCTGACCAGCACATTGGTGTCGATCACCACCAGACGCATCAGATGCGCCCGGCACGCTCGGCCGCCGTCTCCTCCAATGCAAGGGTCATAGCCTCTTCGTCAGACAACCGGGCTCGAGCCCACGCTCGGGTCACTATTTGCTCTGCGTTCTCGAGCGTCCGAATACCGGCGAGTTCCAAGCTCTCGTCGATGATGGCCGTAATGGTTGTGCCCCGACGAGCCGCCGCTTCCTTCAATGCCCGCTGTCGTTCCGCGCTGAGGGTTATGGTCATCCGTGGCATTGTGTCCTCGGTGCTTTGGTGTCTTGGTGCATCTCTCATACTAGCACCTCCCACCGCTGAGTTGGGGACAACACGAGGACACAGCTTTCAGAACAGTGTGAGCCCCGAAGCCCTCCGCCCCTCTACGACCTTCGGCGGACGTGGGCGACCCGCGCTCCGCCAGGGCCCTCGTGGGGCACGAGAACGTCCTCAGTCGAGATGGCGACGTCGGACGCGGCTACCCGTACGAACAGCAGTAGTCGGCCACCCCGTCGATGACCAGTTTGAACGAGGACTTCGCCGGCACTTCGAAGGCTTCACCGGCCCCAAAGGTCCGCCACTCGGCCTCCCCGGGCAGGAGCACTTTCATCTCGCCGCCGAGCACTTCCATGGTCTCGCGGGAGTCGGTGCCGAACTCGTACTCGCCCGGCATCATGAGGCCGAGGGTCTTGCGAGAGCCGTCGGCAAAGAGGACGGTGCGACTCGTGACCTTGCCGTCGAAATAGATGTTGGCCTTCTTGACGACCGTGACATTCTCGAACGTGTCCGACATGTGGTCTTTCTCTTTTCTAAGAATGATTGCTGTCCTTCGCGGCCCGCAATGCCCGCATGAGTGCGATTCTACCGCGCGAGACCCCGCGGGGCCGTTGGCCGCGGGGCCTGATGTGGAGGCCTGCTACAAGCCGTGCGCCCAACGCCGGAACTTCCCGCCAAGGCACCCAGCCAGGATTTCCAACTGCGACGCGCGGGCAGCGAGTATGTCACCACAGTCCCGTGACGCCAGTATCCCGCAGCCGGCCATTCGCCCGCCGAGCCCGGGCGCCGTCGGCGCCCAGACGACCTCGTGCGCGGAACAGGCGGTGGCCGCGACGAGATCCGCCGGTTCGATGTCGGAGAAGATGGGGTACCAGGCCAGGAACTGAGTGCCTCTCTCCTTGAGCAGCGCACATGCCTCCCGGAGCCGCCGCCAATCTGGATCAGGGTTCGGGCAGAACGGCGGGTCGATGAGCACCAGGTCGGCTTCCCCGATCGATTGCAGCCGGACGAAACCGTCCCCAGTGTGGAAATGGACGGTCACGTTCTCGGGAAGGTCCAGGGCGACCAAGTCCCCGTATTGGGCCGCGACCGTCTTGGCGATGTCGCTGAGATAGACCTCCACGCGCTCGAAGCGCGGCGTCGCGCACTCCACCGCGAACTGCCACGACGACGGATACAGTCCGCCCTCCACCCAGCGGGCCGCGGTCTCGGGGTAGCTGTGACGCCGAAGTGCCGGGCACTTGTCCAGGACCTTGCCGATCCCTTCCTCCCACTCGCCCCCGGGGACGAGCTGGTGTTGGGGCGCACCGGCATGCGTGTCGACGTAGCGGAAGGTGCCGGCCGACCGCAGCCGATCGACGACTGTCAGAAGCGCGAAGTGCTTCCAGACGTCGCCCTTGTTGCCGGCCTTGGTGGAGTGGTCGTAGAGCATGGTCATCACCCAGCGTCTCGACAGGATCCTCCGCCGACCACCTGGGCGGCCGGACGAATGCTAGCCCTCATTATCCCGGGGTGCCCGCTGCAGAGCGGCGGCGTGACCGAAGGCCGAGAAATAGCGCCGCCAAGCGAGCGGCGACGAGCCGTACTGGTTATCCCCCACAAAGGAGTCGGCGAG
>JAKAHF010000576.1 GCA_021815245.1 Actinomycetes bacterium | reverse complement strand
CCGATGCGTGTCCGCGGATGAACGCCACGATATCGGCCGTTGTCGTACCCGGAGTGAACACGGCCGCGACTCCGACCGCCAGCAGTTCGTCGCGGTCTTCGTCGGGGATCGTCCCCCCGGCCACCACGAGGACGTCCTCGATGCCACGTGCCGCAAGGCCCCTCACCACCTTGGGGACCAGGGTCAGGTGAGCGCCCGAGAGCACCGAGAGCCCCACCACGTCAGCGTCCTCCTGAATGGCGGTCTCGACAATCTGCTCGGCCGTCTGGTGGAGGCCGGTGTAGATGACCTCCATCCCCGCGTCGCGGAGCGCGCGGCTGACGACCTTGGCCCCACGATCGTGCCCGTCCAGGCCCGGCTTGGCCATCACCACTCGGATCTTGCGCGCCACGTCGCCTCCTCACTGAGCCGGGTGCCGGTCACGGAGAGCACCAGCACCGCGAAGCCTCGCGAGGCTTGATTCTAGAACAACCGCCGGGCTCGGTACACCCTACACGGCGCCGAACTGCATCGCGGCAGGTGGTGAGCGGGCATCGGAACTGGTCAGTCACGGTCGAGATCGCTTTCCCGCGCCGCGAGCAGCGAGGCGAGAAGCCGGGCGAGCGACCCCGACGGCATAGAGAAGACGTAGCAGCCGCACAGCGCGTGCGCCAGCCGATCGAGTTCGTCTTGGCGCATCACGGTTCGACCGGACACGGCGTCGCCAGACAAGCTGACTTCGCCACCGCACTGGGGACATCTCACGACGGTAAGATCGATCACGGAGTCCGTATCGGATGGGGAGTCCGAGAACATAAGTCTGGCCACCGGTCGAGGGCGGCGGCGCTCACTCGTCCGGGGGCAGTCCGAACACCTCGGTCATGATCGCCCGCACGGCGGACAAGGGGTCGAGTTCCCGCCGTTTGACGGCGGCCAGGAGTGTCTCGAGCCGAGGGTCGGAACGCGCTGCGCGCGCCAGGCGCCGCTCCACCTGCCGCGAGGCGAGACTGAACACCTCCTGCTCCAGATGCTCCCCTCGACGCTCCTCGAGCAGGCCGTTACTCTCGAGATAGGCGCGGTGATCGGCCGCCTCCCGCCAGAGTTCGGGAACGCCCTCACCCGTCAGCGCGTCGGTGGCCAACACGGGAGGGATCCACCCCTCCCGGTCGTCCTGCATGGCGAAGACACCGTTGATCTCGTTCAGCATCATCATCGCCGCCGGATGGTCCTTCTTGTTGACGACCACGATGTCCGGGATCTCCATGACGCCGGCCTTGAGTGCCTGGATCGAGTCACCCGAGCCGGGCTGTAGAACAAGCACCACGGTGTCGGCGATCGACATGATCTCGACCTCGCTCTGGCCCACACCGACCGTCTCCAGGAACAAGACGTCCTTGCCCGCGGCCGCCAACACCAGCGATGCCTGCAGCGTGGCCTCGGAGACACCCCCAAGGTGTCCCCGGGTACCCATCGAGCGGATGAAGACACCGCGATCCAGGAAGTGCTCGGCCAGTCTGATCCGCTCGCCCAGCACGGCTCCCTCGGTGAAGGGGCTCGAGGGATCGACCGAGACGACGCCCACCGACAGACCGAGGGCGCGCACGCTGCCGATGTGGGACGAGATGATGCTCGACTTGCCCACGCCGGGCGGGCCGGTGATGCCCACGCGGAAGGACCGGCCCGTGTGCGGGTAGAGCAGCCGGACGATCTCGAACGACAGGGGATGCTCGTCCTCGATCAGCGAGATCGCGCGCGCGATGGCCCGAGGATCGCCGGCCCGGGTGCGGTCGGCGAGCGCCCGCGCCTGCTCGAGTTGCTCGGCGGAAAGCCGTGCGATCGGCGCTAGTCCTTCGACTCGTCCGCCGGCGTCGCCGCAGCCGCGGGTGAAGCCGATGCAGTCGGCGCGGGCGAGGTTGTCGGCGGGACGGTGGAGGGTGCGGGTGGCGTGACCGCGGAGGATTCCGCGATAGTCGTCTGCTGTTCGTCTTCCTTCAGACCACGCTTGAACCCGGTGATCGCCTTGCCTATCGACGAGCCGAGTTCGGGCAAGCGCCGCGGGCCGAAAACCACCAGGACGACGACCAGAACGATCGCGATGTGCCAGGGACTCACCCAGCCGGGCATATCACCATCTCCTCTCGATGCGCCACGCGGTCGAGGACGTGCAGCCGCCGATGGACTCGGGGATCACGACGCGGGCGGCGTGGGCGCGGTCACTGCGGGCTTGGTCGGCACGACTGACTCCGCCGAGGTCGAAGCGGCTGCCACGGGCAGAACCGCCGGTGTCCCTGTGACGGCCTGCGTCGTCGCGATCTGTGCCTGGTCGGCCGGCACCGCGCTCGCATCGTCCTTCAGCGCTGCGCGGATCTCCTCTTCGCTCGACTTCAGACCGGACTTGAACCCGGTGATCGCCTTGCCCAACGATTGGCCCAGTTCGGGCAACCGTTTCGGACCGAAGACGACAAGAGCGATGATGACGACGACCGCGATCTCCCACGGTCCGATTCCGAATGGCATGGCGCTGCTCCCTTCATCGATACCCCCGGCAAGACCGGCTCACGAGCGAACCCCCTGACGACAAAGCGCGCGCGACCCGGTCCCCCGTGGCTAGTATAGACGCTGGCCCCGCGTACCACCACCGCAGCGATGGTTGCCCGTCCGGAAGTGTCTCTCCCCGAACGGTACTGCAGGCGCGATCATGTGAACCGGCGTTCGCGGCCGCGTGTACTCGCAGAGACCGGGGGGCGGGCAAGGCATTATCAACTGCCAATCATGGACCCACTGCTTGCACCAATTTGACCGTGACTGGGCCTCTCAGCCGGTGAACGGTACAAGACCGCGGTTAGTTGGGAAACGACCCGGAAAAAAATCGTGGAAAAGCTCGTGCAGACCTTTACAAGCCAAACGAGGCGCGGTAG
>JAKAHF010000575.1 GCA_021815245.1 Actinomycetes bacterium | reverse complement strand
CGAGCGTGGCGACCAGTTTCACCATCCCCTCGTCGGTGAATTTGACCGCGTTGCCCAGCAGATTGAGCATGATCTGCTCCACCCGCCGCCGATCACTCCAGATCTCACCGATATCGGGATCGAGTTCGGTCGTCAGACCGAGGGACTTCTTCTCGGCCAACGGACGCATCGTGGCCACGACGCGTTCTAGAACCGCCCGCAGATCGAACTTCTCGTCGGTGACCTCCAACTCCCCCGCCTCGATCTTCGACAGGTCGAGCACGTCGTTTATGAGATCGAGGAGATGCCGGGCGCTGCCGCGCACCATCTCTATCTGCTTCTGCTGCTCTGGGTTCAACGGACCGGCAAGACCCTGCGCGAGGATCCCGCTGAACCCGATGATCGAGTTGAGGGGCGTGCGCAGTTCGTGCGACATGGTGGCGAGAAAGGCCGACTTCACTCGGTCGGCCGATTCCGCGCGCTCTTTGGCGGCGGCAAGTTCGGCCGTGCGCTCGGCCACCCGGTGCTCGGTCTCGCGGTTCGCCAACTCCAGCTCGCGGGTGCGGGCGCCCACCCGCCTGCGGAAGACCAGAGCGGCGCCCAGACTCGTGAGCAACGCCGCCCCGAGGGCAATGCCAAGCACCCACAGCCACGTGGGCACACTCAGATCCACCCGGTCGGAGGTCCAAGTCTTGAGAGTCTGGTAGTAGACCGATCCCGTGTCCCTCTTGAGAGCGGAGAGATCCTCGTCGATGGGATTCAGCAACGCCTTGGGATCGCCCCGCGTCGCCGCGAAGAAGAGATCGGAGGGATCGAAGATGACGGCCGTGTCTTCAAGCCCGACGTCGCCGGCATGCATCGCGCCGTAGAAACGGTTGGTGACCGCCGCGTCGGCGGACCCTTCGGAGACCGACTTGAAGGCGGTCTCGTAGTCGGGCGCCGAGACGAGGGTCACATCTATGCCGAATCCCTCGGTGAGATCGGCGAACGTCGTCTGCTGGATGGATCCTTCGAGTACGACCACCCGCTTGCCGTCGAGATCGAGCAGAGAGTCTATGCCGCTCCCATGTCTCGCATACACCTGCGACCACGACGACAAGACCGGCACCGAGTGAAACGAGAACGCCTGGGCTCTGTCGCCGGAGTAGGCCACATCGGACATGAGATCGATCTCGCCCAGTGTCAACCGTTGAAGACCTTGGGCGAACGTGCCCGGCACCCATTGCAGTCTCCAACCCTCAGTTTCGGCGATGTCGGTCAGTATGTCGACGAAGATGCCCGAGGGCATGCCCGACTCAGAGGTGAAGATCTTGGGTGGGTTCTCGTAGAGGCCCACTTTCACGACGAGTTCGTCCGGCGAGACTGAGCCGGCAGCAACGGGCGCAACCAGCCACAGAAGGCCCAGCAATACGACAAGGGAGAGAAGCAGCAAAGCCAGAGGCGCGCCGAGGCGTGCAGACGACAGCTCGCGACCAGCTGCGAGCCCGCGGAGCCCCTCGCCTCCCCTAGAGTCTGACGGACACATGATCTCTCACTTCCGCAGACGCACTGATGGCTACCCAGGTCACCCGGCCGCATCGACAGACGTCCTGTTCAGAAGCATACCGCCAGCGAGTCCGGGAATCCAGGGAAACCTGCCCGAAACCACCCGCATCACGGCCGATCGGGAACCCTCCGGTACGGCCACGAGGCCTCTGCGATGCAAACCGTCCCGCAAAACTGCGAAAGATGGTCTATCGTAGTAAAGCTCAGCGAAAGTGAATGAGATTCTGGAGGCAAAGGGTGAAGGATTTCAAGGACAAGGTCCTGTTCGTGACGGGCGGGGGATCGGGCGCCGGCTTCGGGCAGGCGAAGGTCTTCTCCGAGGCGGGTTGCAAGGTCGTCATCGCCGATGTTCGCCAGGATCATCTCGACCGCGCCATGGAGTACTTCCGCGCAAAGAACGCTCCGGCTCACGCGATCAAGCTCGACATCACCGACCGCGAGGCCTACGCGGCCGCGGCGGACGAGGTCGAACGCGTCTTCGGCACTCCCCCTCAGCTTCTGTTCAACACCGCCGGAGTGAACACGTTCGGTCCGCCCGAAGCATCGACCTATGAGGACTACGACTGGGTCATGGGGGTCTGCCTGAACGGCGTGGTGAACGGCATGGTCACCTTCGTCCCGCGCATGATCAAAGCCGGGCTTGGCGGCTACATCGTCACCACGGCTTCCATGGGCGGGTTCTTCGGCGGACCCACCACAGCGCCCTACTCGGCGGCCAAGGCCGCGGTCATCAACCTGATGGAGAGCTACAACCTCTCGCTCAAGAAGTACGACATCGGCGTGTCGGTGCTGTGCCCGGCGAGCATCAACTCCAACATCCACAACGCCGGCGAGACACGCCCTGAGCACCTGCAAAAGACCGGCTATCTCATGGACGAGCGGGCCGTCCGCACGCTCCAGACCATCTACGAGTCGGGCATGGATCCCCTGGACCTCGCCAAGTGGCTCAAGAAGGGCATCGAGGCCGAGCAGCTCTACATAATCCCCTACCCCGAGGAGAAAGTGGGTCTCGAGCGCCATTTCAAGGCCATCCTCGATTCGGTGCTGCCCTTCGAGGCCGACCCGGAGGGCACGCAGCGGCGTCTCGACTGCTGGAAGGCCGTCGCCGAGGCCGCCATGGAAGAGGCCAAGAAGAACCCGGGACAGGCCACCAGCATCGGTTTTGGCAAGGCCAAGCCCGAGCTCGACTGGGTGAAAACCGCCGATATGCGGCCTCCGACCCAGTTGGAGGACTGAGAGCCTCTCCCGCGGACGGCGTGCCGTCCGCGCTGAGCCAGATCGTGTAGTGAGTTCCGAGGCGCAGGCCATCCGGCCTGCGCCTCGGTGTTCATGATGCCGCGCCGCCCGGTCAGAGCGAGATCCTGATGCCTCCG
>JAKAHF010000574.1 GCA_021815245.1 Actinomycetes bacterium | reverse complement strand
GCGCCTAGGATCGACGTCTTGACGGCGAGGGTGTGCTGGGCGATGTCGAGGGCAATGGTCGCGTCACGCAGGTCGGGGCCGACCCCGAAGACTCCCAGGCCGGGTACCAACACCACACGCGGCAGCGAGTCGAACGGCTCGACGCCTTTCGGCATCTCCTCGGAGTGACGGTCGAGATACGCTTCGTACTGCTTCCGATACTCTTCCACCGCCGCCTCGAGCTGAGCCCTGAGAGCGTCCGGGTCGCCATACGCCGGTTTTTCCACCCACAGTGGCAGCGCCTTGGTGCGGATGAGGTGGTCGGTCGTGAGCGGTGACGTGACAAAGGCCTCTCGAGCGCCGGCCATGCTGAGTGACGCCAGTAGCTGAGGGTCGGTAGCGAACTGCAACACCACATGGCCGAAGGGACGGTCGGCATCGGACGTCGGCGGCGCGAGCAGGCCCCTCAAGAGTGGCGCGACCTCGGTCTGCCGGGCTTCGAGCGCCGGCTGGTTCTTCGAATCGGCAGCGGCTTTGACCCTGCCGGCCGCCGACTTGTCGCGAGTGGCCGCAAGGTACTTCTCGGCCCTCGTCACCAGGCTGATCATCATCTCGTACGAATCGCGGGCAGTGTCTCCCCACGTGACCAGCCCATGATGCGCCCACACCATGCCCCAGGCCCCGGGACGCTCCTTCACGGCCGACCAGGAGGCGAGGGCCAGCTTGAAGCCCGGCGTCACATACGGCATCACGATGACCTCTTCACCGAGGGCCTCCCTCACCACCTCTTGCCCGTTTTCGCGGTTTGTGAGGGCGAGTATTGCGTCGGCGTGTGTGTGATCGACATAGATGCCGGGCAAGAAGGCATGTACGAGCGCTTCGATCGAAGGCGTGCGGCTGTCGGAGCGCAGCAGATGGGTGCGAAGCTGGTCGACCATTGCCTGGTCGTCGAGCTCGTCAAGACCCCGCAGCTTGCGCAAGAAGGTCAGGTTGAGCCCCGGATGATCCTCGGGCTCGATGGTGGCCATGTCGACACCTGAGGCTTTGACGAACAGGGCCGGCACCTCACGCCGCAGGATGTCGGTCCAGACGGTCTTCACTGAGGAGTTACCACCACCGTGCAGCACGAGCTGCTGATCGGCGCCGAGCAGGCGGGACGAGTACGTGCGCAGAGCGAGCGGCTCCCCCCATTTCAACCCATACCTGGCGACGAACCCAACGGCTTCTTCGTCAGACCATCTGGAACGCATGCACCCCTCCGCTTTGTCGCTGGTCGGCAGGCTGTGCTACCGGACCCTCTTTCCGCCGACGGTGTCCAGCGCGAACCTCGCGTTCGTCTCGCTGTCGGCGCCGGCGAAGATGGCGCTGCCCGACGCCACGAGGTCGGGACCCTCGGCAGCCACCTGAGCAAGATTGCCTCTCGTGATGCCCCCATCGACGCAGATCAGGATGTCGCGTCCGGCTCCCGCGATGATGTCCTTCAGGCGTCGCAGCCGGTCGAACGTCGTAGGCGCGAACGCCTGCCCACTCCAGCCCGGATCGATCGCCAGCAGCGTGACCATATCGACCTCCTCGAGCAGAGAAGGCGTCAGCCACTCCAGCGGGGTACCCGGATTGAGCGCCAATCCGCGCACGATCCCCCTGCCGTCACCCGAGGCGTGCTGCAGGACGCCGAGGCGCTGCAACACGCGGTGGATATGCACCGCCGCCTCCACGTGCACGGTGATGATGTCGGCCCCTGCCGCGGCGTAGTCGGCCAGCGAATCGAGCGGCTCCCCGATCATCAGATGCACGTCCTTGAGCAGGGGGGTCTTCAACCCCTTCACGAATGCCGGGCCGACGGTCAATTGCGGGCAGAAGCACCCGTCCATCACGTCGAAATGCACGACACCGACACCCGTGCGCTCGAGCAGTTCGAGCTCGGAGCCGAGCTTCATGAGATCGGCCGCGAGAATGCCCGCGCTGACGGTGGGGCAGAACGCCCGCAGCCGCTCGAGATTTGTCGCCGGAGCAGCCTCCATGGCGCCTACTTCTTGGCCTTCTGCATCTCCGACCGCAGAGTGAGGAACAGCTCATGAGCCTCGGCCGGCTTCATGCATTCGTGCACAACTTTGCTCACTGCCTGAATCATGGCCTCGGGCGCGTCAGACTGGAAGATGTTGCGACCCATGTCGACACCGGCCGCGCCTTCGCTGATGGCCTTGTACGCCATGGTGAGCGCGTCGAGCTCGGGCAGTTTCTTGCCACCGGCCATGACAATGGGCACCGGGCACGAAGCGGTAACGGTCTCGAAGTCCTCTTCGATGTAGTAGGTCTTCACGAAGTGCGCGCCCAACTCGGCGGCGATACGCGTGGCGAGCCGGAAGTAACGGGCGTCGCGAGTCATGTTCTTGCCGACGGCGGTGACGCCGAGGATGGGCATGCCGTAGCGGTTACCCATGTCGACCAGTCTCGTCAGGTTGTAGATCGACTGGGTCTCGAACTCCCCGCCGATGAAGACCTGCACGGCCATCGCGGCGGCATTCAGCCGGATGGCGTCCTCAATGTCCATGGCGAGCTGCTCATTGGAAAGCTCCTTGAGCACGCTCGGACCACCGCTCGCCCGCAGCACCACGCCCTTCTGATAGGAGGAGGGGATGGTGGTACGTAGAATGCCACGAGTGAGCATGAGGGCATCGGCGTAGGGAGCGAGGGGGACGATGTTGACGTCAACACGCTCGAGACCGGAGGTCGGGCCCTGGAAATAGCCATGATCGATGGCCAGCATGAGAGTGTGCCCCGATTTGGGGTTGAAGATGCGGGCAAGACGATTCTGCATGCCCCAATCGAGCGAGGCGGAGCCTTTGACGTAGAAGGCCTCCTGCTTGAAGGGCACGTCGAGGCAGAAGTCCTTTGTTTCTTTGATGCTGTCGGTATCG
>JAKAHF010000573.1:1003-2900 GCA_021815245.1 Actinomycetes bacterium | reverse complement strand
ACGCGGATATCCTTCATCGACAGGAGCAGGTGCAACTCGTCGGTAGGCGGACAGAGCGGATTGTACTCACAATATCCGCACACGGCGACGCATTATCGACTTCGGCGTCCCCACTACTGGACAGCACCCACCGTGCCGATATACAAGCCACAACGTCCTTCGGACCCGGGACAGAGTCAAGCTCGAACCGGCCCCGAGTAAACGGTATCCCCGCGAGGGGTGGAGGTCCCAAGAATGTCCAAGAAGGCAGAACACTGCGAGGCAGCCCCGGAAGCGCCCTTCAGTGCGGCCCTGCTATCGGCGTTACCGGACGGGGTGATCACGTATGCCCTCGATGGCCAATGTAGGTCGGTCAACGAAGCAGCAGCCGATCTGCTGGGTGTGCCTCGCGATCGTCTGCTTGAGCAGAATTTCCGTGAACTGAGCCCTCGGAAGGACTCAGGTCTTCTCGCCCGGGCCGAAGAAACGGTTAGGACGGGCATTTCTCAGGAATGGGAGACTCACTTCACTTCCACCGCCGGCAAGAGCCTGTGGCTTGACTTCCGCTTGGAGCGGGTGGAACTGGCGGGTGAGCCGGCGCTTCTTCTCATCTTCCAGGACATCTCCGAGCGCAAGCGTATGGAGGAGTCCCTCAGGCTCGCCCAGTTCTCGCTGGACAACGCCGCCGACTCCGTCATGTGGTCGGATCCCGAGGGTCAGTTTTGCGAAGTGAATGAGTCTGCGTGCCGCCGCTTGGGCTACAGTCGCGACGAGCTCCTCAAGATGAGCATCTTCGATATCGCTCCGGCGCGGACCCGCGATGATTGGCCGAGTCGGTGGGAGGAGACCAAGAGCCGACAGCATTTTATCGTTGAGGCGGAGCTTCGCACGAAGTCCGGAGAGATCTTTCCCGTTGAGATGACCGTCAACTACGTGAAATATGGTGACCGCGAACTCACCTGCACTTTCTCTCGCGACATCACCGAGCGCAGGAAGACCGAGGAAGCCTTACGCCTTACCCAGCTCTCCGTCGATAGTGCCGCGGACCTGATTCATTGGGTTGATGAAGAAGGTCATCTCGTTTACGTAAGTGATTCGACATGCCGCCGGCACGGTTACACCCGTGAGGAATTGCTGGGCATGACCATCTTCGATCTTGTTCCGGATGAAACCCCTGAAATCCATAGGGCGCGCTGGCGCGAGAGAACGGCCAGCTCTACCGACACGTTCGAATCGGTGCACAGGGCCAAGGATGGCGAGCTCTTCCCAATGGAAGTCACAGTCAACTACGTGAGCAGTGGCGCCACGGAGTACAACTTCGTCTACGGCCGCGACATTACCGAACGCAAGAGGGCCGAAGCGAACGAGCACCGGGCAAGAGAGGCTGCTGAGGCGGCAAATCGTGAGCTTGAGCATGCCATCCACCGGGCGAACCAAGCGGCAGTGGAGGCCCAGGCTGCGAACACGGCCAAGAGTCAATTCCTCGCCAACATGAGCCACGAGATCCGCACGCCCATGAACGGCGTCATCGGCATGACCGAGCTTCTTCTGGACAGTGAGCTGGATACAGAGCAACGCGAGTATGCCCAGACTGTGCGCTCGAGCGCTGAAGCTCTTCTCACGGTGATCGGTGACATCTTGGACTTCTCCAAAATCGAAGCGCACAAGCTGGAGATGGAGACCATCGACTTCGACCTGCGCCACAGTCTGGAGGATCTGACTGCACTTCTTGCCTTCCGCGCCTACGAGAAGGGGGTTGAGCTCACCACTCTGGTGGACGCTGACGTGCCCTCCCAGCTTCGCGGCGATCCCGGGCGGCTGCGGCAGGTGCTCACCAACCTGGTTGGCAACGCGGTGAAGTTCACCGAAGAAGGAGAGGTGAACATCCATGTCGCGCTCGAAAAGGAAGACGATGCCG
>JAKAHF010000573.1:0-993 GCA_021815245.1 Actinomycetes bacterium | reverse complement strand
GCCGGAGCCAGCATACGCTTCACCGTGCGCGATACGGGCATTGGAATCGCCCCCGATACTCTGGGCCATCTCTTCCAGCCCTTCGCTCAAGCTGATGCTTCAACCACGAGGAAGTACGGCGGCACCGGTCTCGGCCTTTCCATTGCCAAGGGACTTACCGAGATGATGGGAGGCTCCATTGCGGCCACGAGCGAGCCGGGCGTGGGCTCCACCTTCTGGTTCACTGCCGTTTTCGACAAGGGAGAGTTCGTCGCGCAGGCTGCGGAAGAATGGCCGGTAGCGGACATCGCCGGTCTGCGGATTCTTGCGGTTGACGACAATGAAACCAATCGCAAGGTGCTCGCTGGAATGCTCGAGTCGTGGGGGTGCCGGCACACCGAGGTGCCCGGGGCGGAAGCCGGTCTTCGAGCTCTGAGGGACGCAACCCAGGAAGGCGACCCCTTCCAAGTGGCCGTCTTGGACATGCATATGCCAGGCATGGACGGCGAGATGCTGGGAACGGCCATCAAGGAGGATGAGGCAATCCGCGACACCGCGCTCATCATGATGACCTCAGGCGCCATCCGCGGGGACGCGACTCGCATGGAGAGAATCGGGTTTGCCGCCTATCTGGTGAAGCCGGTGAGACAGTCGCAGTTCTTTGATTGTCTTGCGACGGTGGCGGGACGGAAGGCTCGGACAAAGACCCTGCCGGACTCGCCAGCTCCGATCATCACGCGGCACACGCTGGCCGAGAGGGCAAAGCATCGGCTCCACATACTCCTGGCCGAGGACAACCTGGTAAATCAGAAAGTGGCTCTCAAAGTCCTCGAGAAACTTGGACTCCACGCCGATGTGGTGGGCAACGGGCAGGCTGCGGTCGACGCACTGAAGTCCAGGACCTACGACCTCGTTCTGATGGATATTCAAATGCCGGAGTTGGATGGGCTGTCGGCCACCCGCAAGATTCGCGACCCCCTCACCGGAGTCCCGAATCCACGCGTGCCAATCGTG
>JAKAHF010000572.1 GCA_021815245.1 Actinomycetes bacterium | reverse complement strand
GGCGACCCCACGGTCCTTCATGACGTAGAGCTGGAACCACGGGGCCACGCCGCTGGCGGCCGCGACCTCCTCGAGGTCGCACACCGAGAGCGTCGACTCGCAGAAGGCCACGCCCGCCGCGGCCGCGGCCCGGGCGGCCTGGGCCTCGGCCCGCCGCGCCATGAGCCCGGCGAAGCCGACGGGCGCGAGCACCACCGGCATAGAGAGGGTCTGGCCGAACAGGGTCGCCGACGTCGCACGCCGCGAGACGTCGCGCAGGACCCGCTGGCGGAAGTGCAGCGCGGCCAGGTCGGCGACGTTGGCGCCCATGGTCGCCTCGGCGAAGGCCCCGCCGTCGAGGTAGTCGAAGATCTGGCGGGGCAGGCGGCGCCGCGCCAGGGCGCGGTAGTCCATCACCGACGCCGGCACGAGGTTCAAGCTGCGCTCGACCACCGGCCCATTATGCCCGCGACGGCGCTCGGCCACTCGAGGCGCACGACGGGCGTCCATCGACCCGGCGCCGCGGTGCGGACACGACGTATAGTCCGGTCGGTCGCGCCAATCTCAAGCCCGGGAGGGAACATGCGAGTGACGACGTGGACGCGTCTGGGCCGCGCGGCGGCCACGGCGGCCCTCGCCGGTGCGATGGCCGCCCCCTTGGCGGTGGGCACCGCGGGCGCCGCACCGAGTGCGGCGTTCTGCGCGACGCTCCTGCACGGACCCAAGGCGGCACCACCGTCGACGAAGAGCCTGAAGGCCTACAAGGCGTGGGTGAAGGTCGAGGTGCCCTACTTCCAGAAGCTGGCGGCCGAGGCGCCCGACCCCGCGAGCGCGAAGCTGTTCAATCTGATCGCGAAGTCACTGAAGTATGAGGCGAGCTCCACCAGCACGAAGGCCCTCGCCGCGTACTGGGTCGCTCACGAGTCGCAGTGGGCCAAGGCGGTCCAGTCCGTCGCCAAGGACTCGCTCGCCTGCGTCGAGCGACTCTCGTAGCGCCGTCGGTCGCCGCGCACCGAGGGCCCTCCCGACGAGCCCGGTCCCGGGGTTCCACCGTGGCCGCATCGAACCCACCACGTTGAACGTGCGGGGAGAAGCCGAGACTGCTCGCCACAGCCCTACGCGCTCGTCGCGGGCCCTCGGGCCCTCGCCAGAGCGACTTGTCTCACTGCGTGCCCCCGGCAGGATTCGAACCTGCGCACACGGTTTAAGCAACCGATGTTCTATACCCTGAGCTACGGGGTCTCACCTTCATTGCTCACTTCATGCTCCATTCTTACGCTGTAGGGCAGAAGAGCATCGTGGCGGACCTTATGGTACAGGCTCATCGATCGCGCGAGCCCCGGGACAGTTCATAGCGCCAGCGGCGACGCTGATCCATCGACTGCGTCTCGCCGGTCGAGTTCGAACTGACGCTGACCGACCAGACTGCCTGAACTCAAGAGCCGAGGCGGAAGAGAAGCCTGGGGCAAGTCAAGATGTCAACTGACGTCAGTGCAGACACTAAGGCGATCCAGGGTCACCCTCTGATCGAGCCACGGTGGTGGGGCAGCAGCCTCGTCAAGCCACCTACCCAGTGGACACGTCCAGGCACGACCACTCCTTGGTCAATAGACTCTGCCGCGAACGATATGGCCAAGACCACGAAGAGGGACCACTCGGCTCGGTTCTCTCTCCTTCTGTCCGGACTCCGCTGGCGTCTTGGAAGTTCGCTGGCCATGTTGGTCATGGCCGTGGCAGCCATGGCAATCGGAGCGTTCGGGCCGATCTATCTTCACAGCGCCGATCAGTCAATACTGAACAGCACGCTCGCCGCCGCCCCCTCGGGGAATCTTGGTTTGACGCTGCAACCCGCTCACCGAACCGGCAGCATCCATCGGCTGGTGGCAGCAGCTCACAATCTCCCTCGACCAAGAGTCGGTCGCCCGTGGTTTGGCGGGGGGGTTGCCACAAGCCAGGTGGGATTCACCAGCGTCGCATACGGCCAAGCGTATTACTCCAGTCTCCTGTCTCGATCTGGAGTCTGCGCTCACTTGATCATGGTGGCGGGCAAGTGCTCGAGCCGGATCGGAACCGTGGTCTTAAGCACTCGAAGTGCGCGAGAGCTGGGTCTAGGTGTTGGCCACACGCTTCATCTGTCACTCGTTGACTCGGCAAGGACTGCGTCGCTCGAAGTCACCGGCCTCTGTGTGCCCAATCCTTCGAGTCCCTATTGGTGGGGAAACAACTACTTCGGCTATGGGACGGCCACCCTCGGCAAGCCGGGCATCGATGACGCCTTCACAACCGCGAGCACCATCAAGGCCATTGCCCCCACGGGGCTCATCTACCGCATGATTCAGATTCCCTTCCACAGGAAATCTTTGGCGGTCGACAGCGCCTCCACTCTCAAGGCATCGGTGGGGCACTACAAGGCGTCGGCGTTGGCCGATCACGGTGTCGTCGTGAGCACTCAGATTCCACACGCCCTGGACGCGGCGAGCGCAACCGAGCACACCTCCAACTCCATCGTGCTCGTCATTGACTTCGAACTGCTCCTGCTCGCCGTCTTCGCCCTCTACTTCGTGGCCTCTCGAACGGCGTGGGAACGGATGGCTGACGTCCAGCTCGCCGTGCTGAGGGGTTACCGGCCCCTCAGCACGCTCGCGGTCGCCCTGGCAGAGCCAGTCGTCGTCGTCCTGGTCGCACTTCCCGTCGGACTGCTTCTCGCCTGGACGGTCGCTGCGACGGCGGCCAACGGTCTGTTCGGGCCCGGCGTCGGTGCGACCGTCACATGGTTGTCACTGGGTGGTGCCTTAGTGAGCGGTGTGATCGGCATCCTGGCCGTAGGACTGGGGGTCAGACGTGTCCTTGGGGCTGCCGACGTCGGAGATGCGTCCGGGGTCACATCAGCCAGGTCATCGACCTGGAGACTCGTAGGAGAC
>JAKAHF010000571.1 GCA_021815245.1 Actinomycetes bacterium | reverse complement strand
GGATCGGGAGAGACGTTGCAGAGCTCGGCCACGAAACGCGCCGTGTCGGTGAGCTGCGCGAGATTCTCCTCAGAAACGCAGTCGACGCCCATCTTGAGCTTCAGCCCCGGGATGATGCCGCACAGGTCGGCGTTGCCGCAGCGCTCGCCGTAGCCGTTGATGGTGCCCTGCACCATATCGGCGCCCGCGGCCACTGCCACGAGCGAGTTGGCGACGGCGCAGGCGGCGTCGTTGTGAGCGTGCATTCCGACCCGGCACGTTTGGCCCAGCTCGGCGACCACCCGCCGCACCACGTCACTGACGAACATAGGCAGCGCCGCTCCGTTGGTGTCGCAGAGGCACACCGCCTCGGCCCCGGACTCGGCGGCCGTGCGCAGGCACCGCAATGCGTAGTCGGCATGAGCCGCGTACGCGTCGAAGAAGTGCTCGGCATCGTAGTAGACAAGCTTGCCCTGCTTCTTCAAGAAGGCGACCGACTCGGCGATCATGCGCAGGTTCTCGTCGCGGTCGACCCGCAGCACCTTGTCGATGTGCAGGTCCCAGGTCTTGCCGACCACCGCGGCGACCGGCGCCCAGCAGTCGGCCAGCACCTTCAGCTGCGCGTCGCTCCCGGCCGAGACCCCCCGTCCACGGGTCATGCCGAAGGCCGCGACGAGCGTCGCGGGCAGCCTCTCCTCTTCTAGCTTGCGGAAGAACTCCTCGTCCTTGGGATTCGATCCCGGAAAGCCGCCCTCGATCACGTGCACGCCCAGTTCGGCGATGCGGACGGCGATGCGCACCTTCTCGTCGACCGACACGCTGAGACCCTCGCGCTGCATGCCGTCACGCAGCGTGGTGTCGTACAGCATGAGGGGACGCGGCGTTCCCACCTCGCTCCTACTTGTTCACCGGCGTGCCGGTGTTGCTCGCGTATTCGTGGAACCGAGCGATGATCTCCTTGGTGATCGCGCCAGGATGACCCGTACCGATGGGACGCTTGTCGACCTCGACCACCGGCCCGACCTCGGCTGCGGTGCCGGTCAAGAAGGCCTCGTCGGCGTTGTAGACGTCGTAGAGGGTGTAGAAGCCCTCCTCCACGGCCAGGCCCATGCTCGCGGCCAGCTTCATGGCCACTCCCCGGGTGATGCCGGGCAGGGCGCCGAGGGCCGTGCTGGGCGTCATCAGCTTCTTGCCTTTGATGAGAAAGAAGTTGTCGGCAGTGCACTCGCACACGAAACCGGCGGTGGTGAGAAACAGACCTTCGTTGACCTCGCTGCCGCGCAACTCGAGCGAGCCGAGCACGTTGTTGAGGTAGTTGAGGCTCTTGATGGCCGGGTTGATCGCCTGCGGGTCGTTGCGCCGCGTAGCCAGGGTCTTGATCTTGAAGCCATTCTCGTACACCTCAGGTGGATACAGCGTGATGCCGCCCGCGATGCAGAACACCGTGGCCTTGGGACACTTGCTGGGATTGAGGCCCAGATCGCCGATGCCCCTCGTCACGACCAACCGGATGTAGCCGTTCATGACGTCGTTGCGCCTGATGGTCTCCATCATGGCGTCGATCATCTGGTCGCGGTCGAGAGGCACGTCGAGCGCGATCGCGAGCGCCGAGGCGTACAGCCGGTCGATGTGCCCGTCGCATTCGAAGACCCTGCCACCGTAAGTGCGGATGCCCTCGAACACTCCGTCGCCATAGAGAAGACCGTGGTCGAAGACGCTCAGCTTGGCGTCTTCTTTGCTGTAGAACTCGCCGTCGATGTAGATCTGCATGAAAGCCTCCCTGAGCCCCGCCAAGGCTCGGTCCATTGGATAGCAGGAGTATACAAAATATGTCCCGCTTACGGCCGCAAACGAGCGGAGGCCCGCCGGCGAGTTCCGCACCCGGCACTTCGGGAGGCCGCCCGACGGCGAGCGCCGGCCACCATGGCTAGAAGAGCGAACCAACGTGAAAGACGATGACTCCCAGGATGAGGGCCACCACGAGCATGAGCCCGATGCTGGCCGAGGTCCACAGCCACGACCTCGACTCCTGCTTGATGGCTGTGATGGTCGCCACACAGGGGATGAACGTCATCTGCACGACGAGGAAGGCCACCGCGGCTGCCGGCGTGAGCACCGACGCCACTTTGGTCGCCAGGCTCGCGCCCGCTGCGCCCACCGAACCGGCCGACTCGAACAGCACCCCCAGAGTGGCGATGCTGTTTTCCTTGGCCACGAAGCTGGAGATGAGGGCTACGATCAGGCGCCAGTCGCCAAGCCCCACCAGGGCGCCGGCCGGTTCGAGGAACCGCCCCATCACGCCGAGTACGCTGTCGCTGTGCGCCGGCCCCGGATAGGTCGACAAGGCCCAGACGATCGCCGACACGAGCACGATGAGCGTGCCCGCCTTCTTCACAAAGGCCCAGGTGTTGCGCCAGACGTAGATGCCGATGGTACGAGCGTTGGGCACGTGATAGAGCGGCATCTCCATGATGAAGGCGCTGCGGCTGCCCTTGAACACCAGCCTGTTCACTCCGAGACCGATGAGGGCCAGCACCACGAGGTTCCCCCCGATCAGGCCCACGAGCGCCCAGGGAGCGTAGCCCCCGAAGAAGGCCGGCGCCAGAAAGACCAGCACCGCCAACCGGCCGGTGCAGGGCATGAAGGGCGTGAGCAACATGGTGAAGATGCGCGAGCGGCGCTCCTCGATGGTGCGGGTGGCAAGCACGGCCGGCACGTTGCAGCCGAACCCGAGCAGCAGGGGCACGCACGACTTGCCGTGCAGGCCGATCCAGTGCATGTAGCGGTCCATGACGTAGGCAGTGCGGGTGAGGTAGCCCACGTCCTCGAGCAGGCCGAGCACCGCGAAGAACACGATCATTATGGGCACCACCGAGAGCATGGTACCCGCGCCGGCCACCACCCCAGCGCCCGCGGCACTCG